>CAZTFX010000057.1:0-14484 GCA_964613095.1 uncultured Muribaculaceae bacterium
TGTTCAGACTTACAAAGATATATGCTTAGACACATACTTTTGCTACTGAGCCCAAAACATCAACGCCCCAAAGGCATTCCACATAGGTTGTTATATATCAACCAATTACGTATTTAACAATTCTTCCAAAAGGGTTTCACATGCATCCTCAAGGAGGTTTAGAACAAGTTCAAAACCTTCGGCACCTTCATAATAAGGATCAGGAATATAGTCGTAATGCTGATAATGGCGAATGTAATCACCCATCATCAATATTTTTTTACATTCCTCAACGGTTGCTGACATTTCCTCAAGATTTCGACGATTGGAAGCATCCATTGCCACAATAATATCAAAATCTTCAAAATCACGTCCTGTAACGCGACGACTACGATGTGTAAGGTTATACCCTCTACGCTGTGCATGCACACGCATGCGACGATCAGGCAACTCTCCTGCATGCCAACCATAAGTACCAGCCGAATCGAGATAAAATTTATCGGTCAACCCTCTTTCATCAATCATGCGTTGCATTACACCCTGCGCAGCCGGAGATCTACATATATTACCCAGACAGACAAAGAGTATTTTATAAGGTGCGGTTCTTTCGTAGAAATTCATAATCTAATCATTCTTTTACAAAGTATTTTTCATTTTTTTGAGCAGTTTGGTTGCTGCCGTTTCGGCACTATGAGCTTCAGTAAGTCGGCGTGCTATTTCGTCATACCCTTCCATAACAGTGCGATAGCGAATACTGTTTACGTCAAGTAATTGCGCAAGTTCAATGGCAATATTCCCTGCATTACAATAGTGCAACAACAATTCTTTGACTACCGGAGAATCGGCAATAAGATTGGGAAGTGATACATACTTAACTTTCAACAAATACGAATAGAATGTGTACACAATCTTACTTCCTCCCATTCTATAACACACTACTTGCGGAGTTTTCAATATTGCGGTTTCAAGTGTGGCGGTGCCGCTTGTGACAAGTGACGCTTTAGCATGATAAACGAGTTCGAAAGATTTACCAAACAACACCTTCGGTTTATTCTCTCCGTAACCTAATTTTTCAAACACACTGTCGTAAAACTCACGTGTTAATCCCGGTGCTCCTCCCACAACAGGCTGATAAGCAGAGAAACGAGATACAGCACCAAGCATTTCGCGCAAGTTATCACGTATTTCTTTTTTACGAGAGCCGGGCAAAACTGCTATTATCTCTTTATTAGAATCTATTCCGTTTATTTCACAAAATTCAACTTTAGAACGGAAAGCACGACCGGCATCGGCAATCTCATTTACTGTGGGATTCCCCACATACTCAACCGTATAATCATGTCGTGCATAGAAATCGGTCTCAAACGGCAGAATAGAATACATCTCGGTGACATATTTTTTTATTTGCTTCACTCTGTATTCTTTCCAAGCCCAAACTTTGGGTGAGATATAATAGAAAACCGGAACATTCAATGAATAAGCATATTTTGCAACTTTCAGGTTAAACGACGGATAATCCACCAGAATTACCGCTGCAGGTTTCCATTCACGCACTATCTTTTGTGCTGTTTTAAGAAATCCCATTATGGAACCCAGATGTTTTATCACCTCGATAAATCCCATAAAAGCCATATCCTTGTAATGTACCGTTGGTTTTACGCCACACGCCTGTTCCATGAAGTCTCCTCCAAAGAATTTAAACTCAGCATTGCCATCTTTTTCCCTCAATGCTTTTATCAGCTGCGCTGCATGAATATCGCCCGATGCCTCTCCTGCTATTACAAAATATTTCATAATTTCCGATTTATATAAAAAAAGCTGTCGCTCTCTCCGAGAGTAACAGCCTCAAACTCTTTTAATCCTTGCTTAGATTATTTTACGCTATCAGCAGCAACAGTATCAGCAGCAACAGTGTCAGCAGCAGCAGAATCAACTACAGCAACAGTGTCAGCAGCAACTTCAGCTACAGTATCAGTAGCAGCAGCTTCAGTCTTAGCACCTCCACAAGAGAACAATGATACGCTAAATACAACAGCAAGTAATAAAACTAACTTTTTCATTTCCTTTAAAAATTTAATAATAAAACAATATTTCTTAGCTTCAAAATCGGTGCAAATTTATAATAAAAATTTCAGATACAAACGTTTTTTTAGCTTTTTTTTCTCAAAACAGCATATTTTTCTATTTTTCATAACGAAAAGTTCACATTTTTTATAAAAAAAGAGATTATCGCCTCTTTTGCCGATAATCTCACATTATTTATATTAAACCGTTACAATTTTCAGCTTGTATATAGGAATCGCTTTATACTTCGCTTGGGAGTTTTCTCAAACTCATTTGCAAACAATTGAATTTTAGTAACTTGTTCATAAGGAGCAAGCAATTTATTCAATTCTTTACGCACAACTTCCATTGCTTCAGGCAATTTATCACGTGTCATTCCATCGGCATCCATCTTTTCATAATCAGGATAAACGAGACCTACAATTTTTCCGTCACGTTCCACAATGAGACTTTCCATTACATAAGGCATATTGTTCAATTTTGATTCTATTTCTTCGGGATAGACATTTTGCCCGCTTGCCGTAAGAATCATTGTTTTTGAACGTCCCTTTATATAAATGGTTCCATCTTCATCCATTGTACCCATGTCACCGGTATTCAACCATCCATCTTCATAAAGCACCTTATCGGTAGCTTCTGTATTATTATAGTACCCACGCATCACATTCTCACCACGCACCAAGATTTCACCCGGCACATTTTGAGGGTCACTTGAAAGCACCTTTGCTTCCATAATTCCGGGAAGAACCTTTCCTGCCGAATGCAACTTAAAAGACTTCCAATGCGTATAACTCACCAATGGAGCACACTCAGTCATTCCATAACCTACAGTAAATGGGAATTTTATCTTATATAGAAACTCTTCTACTTCTTTATTCAATGGCGCACCACCTATTATAATCTGCTCGAAACTTCCACCAAACGCGTCAATTAATTTTTGTCGAATTTTTCCATATATCGTTCTATCAAGCAACGGAATTGCCAATGCCCAACGCATCATACCCTTGCTTATCATAGGAACAATCTGTTTTCGATAAATTTTTTCCAAAATCAATGGTACACTGATAATCAAATTAGGCTTCACATCAGCCATCGCTTTCAATATAATCTTAGGCGATGGAATTTTACCAAGTAATGTAATATGAGTACCTATTGCAAGAGGTGTAAGCAAATCAAACGCACAACCATAAGCATGAGCCAATGGAAGGAACGACAAGCAACGAGACCCCTTATAGTGGAGATTTTGCTTAATTCCAAAAATCACATTACCCGCAACGTTATTACCTGTAATCATCACACCTTTACTAAATCCGGTCGTACCCGATGTGTAATTAAGAATCATCAATTCTTGATTACTTACATTGGCAAATTTCAAATCACTACGTTTGAAACCAGATTTATATTTAGCAAAGAAATTCTTTTGAAGATTGGTAAGTTCATTACCTATCGATTCACCAGTGCGTTGAGCCAACAGAGCATGGTCTTCAAGAGCAATCACAGCACGAATATTACGTAATGTCGAAGCGTCAAGATTCTCCCAAATGGCGTGCGTACTGAACATCATCACCGAGCCGGAATGATTAATAATGTGCTGAACATCATTAGGGTTAAACTCTTGAAGAATGGGGACTATTACTGCACCATAAGTGATAGTTCCCATAAACACCGTAATCCAATCGCTTGTATTTTTACCTATCAACGCAATTTTATCACCTTTTTTTATATTACAACGACGATAAAATTCGTGCAACATGGCAATTTTTTCGGCAAAGTCGCCATAGGTCATTGTTTTCTTCTCGGTATAATCGGTTAATGCAGGAAGATTCCAATTGTCCTTAAAACTATTCTCGTAAACCTTAATAATATTTTCTTCTATCATAATATCATCTCTTTATGAACAAATAATTTGTTCAAATATCGGCACAAAGATACTAACAATACATTCTAACACAAAGAAAAAATCGCACATTTTCGTATTTTTTGCGCAAAAAGTATAGATTGTGTGCAATTCTTAAGTATATATGTGAGAAAATCGGTAACTTTGCATACGCTTTAACAAGAAAAGCCATACTTCAATTTATGATAGACAACTCTACATTCAATAATTATACTGCTCAATTTCACACTTTAGGATGTAAACTGAATTTCGCCGAAACATCTACAATAGGCAAAATACTGGCAGAAAAGGGAATAAAACGTGCGCATATAGGTGAAACACCCGATATTTGTGTAGTAAACACTTGTAGTGTAACCGAAGAGGCTGATAAAAAATGTCGACAACTCATTCGCCGACTCGTAAAAAAATATCCTGAAGCTCTGATGATTGTAACCGGATGTTATGCTCAATTGAAAGGTAATGAGATAGCCCAAATGGATGGAGTTGATATTGTTTTGGGAAGCGAGCAGAAATTAGATATAGCCCAATATATAGATAAGTGGATTGAGAATCACCAACCCACTGTGGATATTACACCGACGAAGGATATAAGACGATTCAGCCCTTCATGCTCACGCGGAGATCGTACCCGATATTTTCTAAAGGTGCAAGACGGATGTGATTACTATTGCAGTTACTGTACTATTCCAAAAGCACGTGGGCGCAGTCGCAGCGGTACAATCGAGAGCCTTGTGGCACAAGCCCGCGAGGTTGCAGCCGAAGGCGGACGAGAAATTGTAATTACAGGGGTTAATATCGGTGACTTTGGGAAAAACACAGGAGAAAAAATCATTGACCTATTCCGTGAACTGGATAATATCGAAGGAATCAGCCGTTACCGAATTTCTTCATTAGAACCGGATTTGCTCACCGATGAAATTATTGAGTTTGTAGCACAATCTCGTTCTTTTATGCCACATTTTCACATTCCTCTACAATCCGGAAGTGATACGATATTGAAGCTCATGCGTCGCCATTATGAATCGGCACTTTTTGCCGATAAAGTACATAAAATAAAAGAACTTATTCCCGACGCATTTATTGGAGTAGATTTAATAGTTGGAGCCAGAGGCGAAAGTGAAGAATTATTTCATGTGTCAAGAGATTTTGTAACAAATCTTCCCATCACAAGACTTCACGTATTTCCATATTCGGAACGTCCCGGAACGATGGCTCTAAAAATAGATGGTATAGTGGATCAACATACAAAAAGTTTACGAGCAGGAGAAATGTTAAACTTTTCCGAAAATAAATTGAAAGAATTTACCTGCCAATTTTTAGGAAGCATACGCCCTGTACTATTTGAGCAACCCTCAAAAGGTCAACCCATGCATGGATTTACCGATAACTACATAAAGGTTCTTGCTCCTTATAAGCCGGAATATATCAACAAATTGGCTTTAGTTAAATTAACCGATATGAATGATGATTGTTCCGTTAACGGAGAGATTGTTTCAGCTCCCGACCAAATTAACAAATAAAAGAAAACATGACTCAATCCAGAAAATATAATAAATTAATATATACGCCACTTTCTGTAATGTTATGCGGTGTTGCGCACTTGCCATTTTGGATATTATATCGCATATCCGACGTAATCTTCGTACTGATGTACTACATCTTCCGTTACCGACGTAAAGTTGTGGTAAAAAACATCAACGAATGTTTTCCCGAAAAAAGTGAAAAAGAACGAAAGAAAATCATTTGGGATTTTTATCGTCATCTTGTAGATACCTTTGTGGAAACCATAAAGTTACTTCATGTATCCGATGAAGAAATGCGTCGTCGCATTGTATTCAAAGATATCGAAGTATTGGATAAAGGTATTGCCAACGGACGATCGGCAATCATGTACGCAGCACATTATTGCAATTGGGAATGGTTGTCATCCATTACATTATGGTCCAAATATGGAACAAATGTAATTCAGTTCGGACAAGTTTATCACCCATTACGAAACAAATGGTTTGACGATTTTTTTCTTAATTTACGCGGACGATTTAACTCCCATTCCTATCCAATGAAACGAGTTGTAAGAGACCTTTTATCGGCTAAGAACAATGGTAAAATTACCATTACAGGATTTATTGCCGACCAACATCCGCACCCGAATGACCAAGATGATGTAATTACATTTCTCAACCATTATACTGCATTTATAACCGGAGCCGAAGTGCTTGCCCAAAAGATGGATATGGACGTTCTTTTCTTTGATGTCCATAAAATAAAGCGTGGATATTATGAATGTACTGTAAGAGAAATTACACGCACACCCAAAGAAGCAAAGCAATATGAAATAACCAATACTTATGCCAAGTTACTTGAAAAAGCTATTATGGAACAACCATCCGTATGGTTATGGACACACAAGCGATGGAAAAGACCTGTAACCCCTAAAAACATCACCGAAAATGAATAAACAGGTTGCTGTAATCATACTTAATTGGAACGGTGCAAAACTCTTGGAAGAGTTCTTACCGAGTGTATGCAAAAACACAAATTCCGAAATTGCCGATGTTATTGTTGCCGACAACGGTAGTACCGATAATTCTCTAGAAGTACTACAACACGATTTTCCAATGGTAAAGACTATCATATTTGATAAAAATTATGGATTTGCCGAAGGTTACAATCGTGCAATAAAGGCTTGTAAAGAATATAAATATACCGTACTTTTAAATAGTGACGTAAAAACATCTCCTCAATGGCTTGAACCTCTATATGAGTATTGTGAAGCCAATCTTGACGTTGCTGCATGCCAACCCAAAATCCTATCATATAAAGAACATGACAAATTTGAATATGCAGGAGCTGCAGGTGGATTTATAGATAAATTAGGTTATCCTTATTGTCGTGGACGTATTTTCTCTACAGTAGAACATGATAAAGGACAATATGATACAGCTCCGATAGATATTATGTGGGCAACAGGTGCAGCTTTATTTGTTCGCACCGAAGTTTATCTTGCCACAGGTGGTCTTGACGCAAAATTCTTTGCTCACATGGAAGAGATAGATCTATGTTGGCGCATTCACCTTGCAGGGTATAAAATAAAAGCCGTCACAAGCGGAAAAGTATATCATCTTGGAGGAGGCAGCCTTCCGGCGTCCAATCCTCGCAAAACATACTTGAATTTCCGCAATAATTTATTGCTTTTACATAAGAATTTGCCCAAGAATGAAGGCAGAAAATTACTTTTTATTCGCCGATTATATGACACACTTGCATTTTTCATGTTTGTAGTAAAGTGTGATTTCAAGAATGCCAAAGCAATAATCAAGGCTCACATGGATTTTAAGAAAATGAGAAAAGAATATACCTCATTTCCAACAAAGAATCTTATAGGAATTCTTCCCGGAAGTGATTGTAATATCATAACAGATTACTACCTGAAAGGTAGAAAAACATACTAATTCTAACATTATGGATGTAAAACGACCATTAATATTTATCAGCAACGATGACAGCTACAAAGCTCCGGGAATAAATTTCCTTACGCAAATAGCACGTTCTTATGGTGATGTGTTTGTAGTTGCGCCTGAAACTCCACAATCGGGGAAATCATCGGCAATCACAATGGATCAACCACTTCGTGCCAGATTAATTCTTCAAGAAGAAGGACTTACCATATATGCAGTAAACGGTACACCGGTGGACTGCACCAAGTTGGCTCTAAATGAACTTGTTCCCCGACTACCCGACTATATTCTTTCCGGTATAAATCATGGATATAACTCAGGTAATTGTGTGATATATTCCGGAACTATGGGCGTTGTTCTTGAAGGAAGTTTCTACGGTATTCCAAGCATAGGATTCTCATATGGTTCTCATGACCAAAGTTTGAATCTGTCTCCATGCGAACCTATCGTTAGACAAAGTTTGGATTTACTTATGCACCATAAATTTGCCCCGGAAGTTTGTTTTAATGTAAATATTCCGCATTGTGAAAAAGTCTTAGGATTAAAACCGGCAATCAATGCACGTGGCAGATGGATGCATGAATATGAAAAACGTATTGACCCGCACGGTCGACCATACTATTGGACAACAGGCACTTATTCACCTGCTGAACCTGACAATGAAATGAATGATGTGTATCTGCTTGAAAAGGGCTACGCCACTATAGCCCCCTGTATTGCCGACCAAACCCACTACCCGACAATAGAAAAACTTCAAAAGTTATTATAATTAATAACGAACAAAAAGAAGGAGGCTGGGTCGCTATTGAAAAGGTAAAAAATTATCTTAATTCTACAGATAGCCCCATTGCAGAAACCATACGATAGAAAGTTGAAATAGAGGGAATGGTTAGACCTCGTTCAATTCGAGAGATATAACTTTTGTCAGCCCCAATTTTTTCAGCCAACTCCGATTGAGTCATACCGGATTGTTTACGAGCATCAAGCAAAATCTGGGCATTGTATTCCTCCCATGCTTGACGTTCTGCCTCTTTTCGGCTTTCTGTACCATGAGTACCGAAAACTTGATTGAGTTCTTCACTCACATTATAAATTTTGTTCCTTGTATTCATAATACTCTTTTTTTAATCGCTTTGCTAATTCAATTTCTTTTCGTGGTGTTTTTTGAGTTTTCTTGCGAAACGCATTAAAAAGAATCACAAGTTTCTCACCATCATATATAAAGAATATCCTAAATTCATTGTTGCCATAGGTTACTCGAAATTCGTACACTCCATCTTCTATATATTAATAAAGTGTGTCGGTATCCTTTCAGTATCAGAAAAAAGCAACAATGCTCGCCGAATTTTCATTTGCTCCTTTTCGCTTAACTTAGCCATAAAGTTGCAATAATAATCCTTATATGCGATAATTTCTCTAACCATGTAACAAAGTTAACCCATGTTGCACAATTATACAACATTTCATAACACAAAAAGTTATTACAGTCACAAAAAATTGACTCAAGAACAAATTTTTATTTCAATTTATCAAAAGTATATCCTTTTGAAACAAGGGTGGCTATTATTTCATCGAGACGGTTATAGAACTTATCAACTCTGCGGGGAGATGTTCCGGGATGAATCAACACAAACGTTCCATCAAGAGAGTGTTTCGACTCATATTTCATCAATATTTCCATTAATTCTTGTGAAGATTTATAATTTGGCATATCTGGAGTGGTATAATCATCGGACGTGTATAAACCTGTGGTGAAATTTATCGGTACAAGTCCCCATTCTCTTATTGCTTTGACATTATTTGCACTATACCATTCATAAGGTGGTAAATAACAAGGTGCGTCGGTTTTCTTAATGCCAAACTTTGCTAATTCAACATAATTATCGATTAAATCCCGCTGCAAACTATCATCACTCACCAAATTTGTCCTATTTTCATCCCAATCGGCATAAAGAATGTGACAATCGGAATGTCCTCCCACATAATGACCGGCTGCTATAACTCTTTTTATTGTTTCTTTATGTTCCGACATGCGCAAACAATTACCTGTCAAGAAAAAAGACCCCTTAATATCATGTTTATTCAATACTTTCAATATTGTATCGGCACCATCAAACAAGGAATCGGCAGAGAATAAGAAATATATTGTTTTCCCTACTCCAACCCGCTTTACCACGGCACCATATGAATCTGTGACATCCTTCGGTTCTTTAATTGAACTTATACCACACGACAACCATAAAAGAACCGAAAATAACACAATTATATTTTTCATGGTATATTATTTATCTATCCGCACATTGCAAGAAGCAATATTTGTACGATAATTACACGAGCAAACATGCTCATAGGGTAAACCGTTGTATAAGCTACCGAAGGTGAATCATTCTTTACACTATCATTGGCATAATTCAACGCCATAGGATTTGCCATACTTCCACATAACATACCCGACACCGTAGCAAAATCCATCTTCATGAATTTACATGCAATAAAGCCCATTATCAAGACAGGAATAACTGTAAACAAGAACCCTAAACCAATCCACATTGCACCTTCGGGACGTATTACCGTTTCAAAGAAATGCGCACCTGCGTCGATACCCAAACATGCAAGGTATAATGACAAGCCTAAAGCTCTCATCATAAGGTTTGCACTGCGAGTTACATAAGTAACCATGTGGAAACGAGGTCCGAAAGTACCAAATAAGATACCAACAATTATAGGTCCTCCGGCTAAGCCCAATTTTACAGGAGTACTCACTCCGGGAACCACAATAGGAATTGCCCCTAAGATAAGTCCCATCGTAAGTCCTATAAACACCGATAACAGATTGGGTTCTCCCAAACTTTTCACCGCATTACCCATCATTTCACGGACTTTACGCACAGCATCGGTTTCTCCTACAACTGTTATACGGTCACCTAATTGCAGTCGAAGTTGTGGTCGTGCCAATATTTGCATTCCACTACGGAAAATACGAGTTGTGTTCACGCCATAATTGTTTCTCAACTGCAACGAACCTAACTTTCTACCATTTATTTCGGGACGAGTAACAAGGATACGTTGTGAAATAAGTTGGCTGTCTATAGAGTTCCAATCAATATCCCTTTTATTCCAATCGGTATTTTCCTGTTCACCAAATAAAACAGTCAATGCCGGTACATCTTTTTCGTTGGTTACAACAAGAATACGATCCCCATTCAACAGCACTGTATCCGATGTAGGTATTGAAGCATCATGTCCTCTCCATAAACGAGATATAACAAATTCTCTATCTATTAAAGAACCTATCTCCTTGATTCTCTTATCAAAAATTGCAGGATTTTGAATCTTGAAAGCTGCAATAAAAGTGCCATCCTGTTCTTCTTGCGGTAATAGGTTTTCATTGTTGCGGTATAATAGTTTCCTCACCATAGCCAATGCCATTATCACACCTACAACACCAAGCGGATAAGCTACAGCACATCCCAAAGCCAATGAGCTGCCCGACATACCCAGTTGCTTCAACGTCTGTTGTGCCGCACCAAGAGCAGGCGTATTGGTAACAGCCCCACACATGACACCTACAAGATCGGGCAAACTAATACCTGTCACGACACTTGCAACAACTGTACCTATAGTTCCCAAAAGTATCACCCCAAGTGCAAGCATATTGAGTGTAATTCCACCCTTACGGAAAGAACTGAAAAAACCCGGTCCTACTTGCAGACCTAAAGCATATACAAACAAAATCAATCCGAAATTCTCGGCATAACTCAACATTTCAGGGTCTATCGACAAGCCTAAGTGACCTGCCAGAATCCCCACAAAGAACACAAACGTTACGCCTAATGATATACCTAAAATTCTCACCCTACCCAATGACAGACCAATAGCACAAATGATTGAAAGTACAATCACAGCTTGAGCTGCACTATGCTCCATCAACACTGAGTTTAACCATTCCATAAACCTTTTCCTTTTTTACCGCCACAAAATTAGTGAAAATAAAGCAATTTTATCAATCTTTTAATATAATATTAGCTCAATCGGACCAATTTGTCACGATTGAGCTAATATTAAATTGTATAATCTCCAGGAATCAGTTTCTAGTTGAACATTTTAAGACCTAGAAGAGAACGTTTATCCGTAGATGATTTTTCCGTTCTCGTCACGGTTTTCATCGATGAAACTCTTATTGTATTGAGTCATACCGCGAAGAGACATACCCATATTGGAGAAACCTCCGTCGTGGAACAATGTCTGCATTGTCACCTTACGGGTTAAATCACTGAACATCACCACGCAATAGTCGGCACATTCATCGGCACTTGCATTTCCTAGAGGAGACATGCGGTCGCTGAAATCATACAAGCCATCAAATCCTTTTATACCGCCACCCGCAGTTGTAAATGTGGGAGATTGTGAAATAGTGTTGATACGCACGCCCTTTTCACGACCATAAATATAGCCAAAACTGCGTGCAATACTTTCAAGAAGTGATTTTGCGTCTGCCATATCGTTATATCCGAAGAATGTACGATGTGAAGCTACATAAGTAAGTGCAAGAATTGAACCGTTTTCAGCAATAGCGTCCATCTTCTTTGCAACTTGAATCATCTTGTGGAAACTTATCGCACTAATATCCAAAGTTTTGTCAAGAAGACTGTAATCCAGATCGTCATAAGGACGTTTTTTACGCATATTAGCACTCATAGCACAACTATGAAGCACGAAATCTATTTGTCCGCCAAGAACCTTTTGAGCCTCAGTAAACAGTTTTTCCAAATCTTCAACACTCGTTGCATCTGCAGGAATAACAGTAGAACCTGTTTTAGCTGCAAGCTCATCAATAGTACCCATACGACATGCAACCGGAGTATTGGTCAACACCAATTCTGCACCTTCTTCATGAACACGTTCTGCTACTTTCCATGCAATAGAAGCGTCGTTCAACGCCCCGAAAATAATACCTTTTTTGCCTTTTAATAAATTGTAAGCCATAATATTCTCTCTTTTTTTAAAACAGGACTTCCCAATGAAACACATCAAGAGAAAGTCTTCAATATCTATTCATAAATCGGTTGCAAAGTTACAATAATCTATTCACTCAATCTTAGTTATTGTGCAAAAATACCTTAACAGGGCTAAATACCCTTCTAGTAATACTAATGACAACTACCCCAAAACAGCTACAACAAACACAAATTTGGCAATCTCAACAAATATTTTTAAGTTTGTATCATATATAATCTATTTTATTTATAGAAATATAAGCAATACGACTTTTATGATAAGAAATATATTATTTGATATGGGTGGTGTAGTGTTTCACCAAGACACTGCCGAGGCATGCCAACGCTTTAAAAGCATTGGCTTAGATACCGATTATTATATGGGAGAATATGGGCAAAAAGATTTCTTTCTCGACCTAGAAACAGGTAAAATCAACACTAAAGAATTTTGCAATAAACTTGCACAAGTCATAGGAAAAGATTCTGTTTCTTATGAAGAAGCCGAATACTGTTGGCTCGGATTCATTAAAGATGTCCCTCTTAATAATTTACACTATCTTCTTAAATTAAAAGAAAAATACCACACGGGATTATTAAGCAACACTAATCCATTTATAATGGGCTATACCCGCAGTGAACGTTTTTGTTCTGAAAAGAAACCTATCACTCATTATTTGGATTCGTTCTTCTGCAGCTATGAAATGCACGTATGCAAACCGGACAAAGAAATTTACCTGAAAACTCTTGAAACAGGTAACCTGAAAGCAGAAGAAACTATATTTGTAGATGATAGTTTACAAAATATTGAAGCAGCCCGTGCCATCGGAATACACGGTTTACATGTCAAGTCCAATGAAGATTGGTTCACCTCACTTTCCCAATTACTCAATCAATTATAATAAACATGCTTTTATTTAAATAAAATCATTATGAAATTTATTTCATGGAACGTTAACGGACTTCGTGCCATCGTAGGTAAAGGATTCAACGAAGCATTCAACCAACTTAACGCAGACTTTTTCTGTCTGCAAGAAACAAAAATGCAAGAAGGACAACTGGATCTAAACTTTGACGGATACACATCTTATTGGAACTATGCCGAAAAAAAAGGCTATTCGGGTACAGCTATTTTTACACGACACACTCCGATAAATGTTACATACGGCATTGGGATTGACGAACACGACCACGAAGGACGTGTAATCACTCTTGAAATGGAAGATTTCTTCCTTGTGACAGCCTACGTACCGAATTCTCAGGACGGACTAAAACGTCTCGACTACCGAATGACTTGGGAAAACGATTTCAAAAACTATTTGCTTGAACTGGACAAGAAAAAACCGGTTATTCTATGTGGAGACCTGAATGTTGCACACAAAGAGATAGACTTGAAAAATCCAAAAACAAATCGCATGAATGCCGGTTTCACCGATCAAGAACGTGAAAAATTCACTACACTGCTCGAATCCGGTTTTACCGACAGTTTTCGCTATTTTTTTCCGAATCTTGAAGGAGCCTACTCATGGTGGAGCTATCGATTTCAAGCGCGAGCAAAAAATGCCGGGTGGCGTATAGACTATTTTGTTGTATCCAATCGACTTGCGGAACGCATGGAAAGTGCAACGATACATTCCGAAATATTCGGCAGTGACCACTGCCCTGTGGAATTAATCCTTAAATAGACTTTTTATCGTCAAAAAGTCTATAAAGACTTGGGGATTTATACCTACTTTCTCAGTTTTTTTGCGTAAGTTTGCATAAGTATTGAAAATGTAACATATTGAGAGATTCAAACTCATTAAAACTATAAAATTAACAACTATGAGATTAATTATCCAACCAAATGCCGCAAGCATTGCAGAATGGGCTGCAAACTATGTGGCAAATGAAATCAACAAGGCAAATCCTACTCCGGAAAAGCCATTTGTTCTAGGTTGCCCAACAGGAAGTTCTCCTCTTGGCATGTACAAGAAACTTATCGAGCTTAACAAAGCCAGTAAAGTATCTTTTGCAAATGTTGTAACTTTCAACATGGACGAATACTTCAACCTACCGGAAGAACATCCGGAAATCTACCACTCTTTCATGT
>CAZTFX010000058.1:0-14435 GCA_964613095.1 uncultured Muribaculaceae bacterium
CCTGTTCAGACTTACAAAGATATATGCTTAGACACATACTTTTGCTACTGAGCCCTTTTTTTTACTATTTTTGTAAAAAAGTTTTCAGCTATGTCAAAAATATGCATCTTTAATCCCGAGCACGACCTCGCACTTGCCTTTGGAGGAACCAATTATACACCTCCGCCAATGGCTCGTTTATTACAACGGGATTTACAAATGCTACCTATATGGATTTCTGAAGACAAAGATTTTATATTTACTCAAAATCCTGAAATTGATTCCATTTGGTTGGAACAGCTTAAATCACATTATGACTTAAACAACGAAATAACGTCGTCCAAAGATATCACTGCTTTTGACAAAATTGAGGCTTGGGGATGGAATCGTTTTTTATGGCATCGATTAAAACTTGCCGGAGTAAAAACTTCGGCATTACCAACAGAAAATGATATTGAGAACATAAGGAACTTATCCCACCGAAGAATTTCTATTAAGATTCACCAATATTTTCTCCAAGAATTACCATTTTTACAAAATAACATTCCCATTGAGCTGAATTCTATAGATAAAATCAAAGATTTTGCACGGTTATATCCTAAAGCATATGTAAAAGCACCATGGTCTTCAAGTGGAAAAGGCATTTATCGAGCATTGGATATTGAAGCATTGGATTTTAACAGATGGTGCAGTGGAATACTCAAACGACAAGGTTCTTTATTATGCGAAAAACCGCTTAATGCCATTCTTGATTTTGCTATGGAATTTTGTTTTAAAAACGGCAAAACGAAATTTATAGGGTATTCGATTTTCAATAACGATAGTCATTGTTCTTTCAATGGTGGTTTGCTCATGCCTACCGAACAATTACAGCAAAAAATCGAAACAACTTTGGGTAACAAGGAACTTTTATTTCAGGTAAAAGAATGTGCCATAAAAATACTGGACAAACTTGTTGCACCTTTTTATAATGGATATGCAGGTATGGATATGATGATATACCGTGACAACTACAACAGTATGCAACTCAATCCATGTATCGAATTAAATTTGCGAACCACAATGGGCATAGTCAGCAGCATTATAGGTAATCGTTTTTTAGCCGATGGGGCAAGCGGCACATTTAATGTAGAATTTCACAAATCGATAATATCAGAAAATTACAGAATCGAAATGGAACAAAAACACCCTCTTATCATATCCAATGATGGTAAAATAAAAAGCGGAGTGCAATTTCTCACTCCGCTATATCCCGATTCGCAATACTGCGCTTATATTACAGTTTCTTAAGTTCTTGATAAAGTCTGAAAATTGGCAATCCCATGACATTGTAGAAACTTCCGTGCATACCAGATACTCCTACACACCCTATCCATTCCTGAATACCATATGCTCCGGCTTTGTCAAGAGGAGCATAAGTTTCTACATAATACTCGATTTCCGCATCCGAAAGTGACGTAAAATCCACTTCGGTTACACTGCTGAAACTTTTTGCGTATCCTTTTGCTGTAATAGTCACTCCTGTTATCACTTTATGTGTCCTTCCTGATAATTCTCGAAGCATATTTCCGGCTTCTATCGTATCTTTGGGCTTTCCTAAAACCTTATTACCACACACCACCACAGTATCGGCAGTAATGACCAATTCATCATCAGCCATCTGCTCACAATAAACTTCGGCTTTCTTTTTTGAAATAAACTCAGCTATATCTTCAACCGGTAAATCATGTGGATAACTTTCATCTATATCTTTCAATACACGAGTTGTAAAATTCACACCCAATTGTTCTAAAAGTTGCTTTCTACGAGGTGAATTTGATGCTAAAACCACCTTATAATGTTCTAAATTCTTTAACGGATATTCCATATTACCATCCAAAAGCCCTTTTATCGGCAAGCCACTCACCTTTTGCTTTCATTACTTGTTCTATAATCTCACGTCCCACTCCATAGCCGCCTTTATATGGACTTATATATTTTGCAACGTTTTTTATTTCAGGAGCTGCATCAACAGGAGCAATAGGTAGACCTACTATTTTCATAACTTCCAAATCGGGTATATCATCACCCACGTAAGCCACTTCTTCCTGTTTTAGACCGGAACGTTTTAACCACTCATTAAAATGGCCTATTTTTATACCGGCACCTAGTATAACATCTTTTATGCCTAAACCTTCAAACCGTCTCCTTACCGATTCGGTTTTTCCTCCCGTAATTATAGCTATTTTATAGCCATGTTTTACTGCCAACTGTAAAGCATATCCATCTTTTATATTTATGCAACGCATAGGATCTCCATTGGGGTGTAAAGGAATTACCGATGGAGATAACACTCCATCCACATCAAAAACGATTCCCTTTATTTGGGTTAAATCATAATTTATAGAACTCATAGTTCCTTATTCTTGAGGACGCCACTCGCCTATGTGTACTCGTTCCCAAAGCATTTTTTCGGGATTAAAAGGTTTTCGTTCTTCACCCTTTTGTCCCAAAGTGATGATACATTCCACTTGCATTTCCGGCGGAATACTTAAAAGGGCTTTTACATAATCATCGGCACTTTCTTCATCATCACGCATACGTCCACGTATTTGCACCCAGCAACTACCCAAGCCTAAATCCTCAGCCTGCAACTGTATAAATGTGGCAGCAACCGAAGCGTCTTCTACCCAAGCTTCACTTTTCATAGGGTCAACAAGTACAACAATTGCAAGGCTACACTTTGCTATAGATCCGGATCCAAATTCTTTACATTTAGAAAGTTCTTCAAGCATTTTTTTGTCTTCAACTGTAACAAAATACCAAGGACGACTGTTTTTTGAGGTTGGAGCAACCAAAGCTGCCTCCAAAATCAATTTTACATCTTCAGCAGGAATCTCTTCCTCTGTGTATTTTCTTATACTGCGACGACGCATTAATAATTCATGAAAATTTTCCATATAACACGATTTTAGTTTGTTTGTCAAAGATAGTTCAAGTTTCTCACTACGACAAACATTATAATCTTAATAAAACAAAAGAGGTTACCAATTAATTGATAACCTCTCTCTTAGTGGCGGGAGCCAGACTCGAACTGACGACCTTTGGGTTATGAGCCCAACGAGCTACCACTGCTCCATCCCGCGATTTGCATTGCAAAATTACAACATATTTTTCATTCCTGCAATAGTAAAGCCTATATTTTTATGTTAAAAAACATGTTTTCCAATATAAGATACCAGTCTACCCCCTTTTTTAGCATAAAAAAAGGAGCTACACATTCATGTAACTCCTTATATAATCGAAACTTGTATCTTTTCTAATTATTTCTTGCAAGGACAAGCTTGCTGCTTGATTTGAGTAAAGAAATCATTTCCCTTGTTATCTACAAGAATAAATGCAGGGAAGTTTTCAACTTCAATCTTCCAAATAGCTTCCATTCCTAGTTCTGGATATTCCACACATTCAATGCTCTTGATGTTGTTTTGAGCTAGAATAGCAGCAGGACCACCGATACTACCCAAATAGAAACCACCGTGTTTCTTACAAGCGTCGGTTACGGCTTGACTACGGTTTCCTTTCGCCAACATAATCATGCTACCGCCATTTGCTTGGAACAGGTCAACATAAGAGTCCATACGACCTGCTGTAGTCGGTCCCATAGAACCACAAGCCATACCTGCAGGAGTTTTTGCAGGACCCGCATAGTAAATTGGATGGTCTTTGATATATTGTGGAAGTTCTTCGCCATTATCAAGACGTTCTTTCAACTTAGCATGTGCAATATCACGACCTACGATAATTGTTCCGTTCAAAGAAAGACGAGTTGATACCGGATATTTATCCAATTCGGCTAACACTTCTTTCATAGGACGGTTAAGGTCAATTTGCACACCACCGCCTTCTCCTGCTTCACGAAGCTCTACCGGAATCAATTCTGTTGGGTTATCATCCAACTTTTCAATCCATATACCATCTTTGTTGATTTTACACTTGATGTTACGGTCAGCCGAACAACTTACCCCCATACCCACAGGACATGAGGCACCATGACGAGGAAGACGAACCACACGGATATCATGAGCAAAGTATTTTCCTCCAAATTGCGCACCAAGACCAATCTTATGGGCTTCTTCAAGAAGTTGCTTTTCAAGTTCTACATCACGGAATGCACGACCACCTTCGTTTCCTGTAGTTGGAAGTTCATCGTAATAATGAGTAGAAGCTAGTTTAACAGTAAGCAAGTTCTTTTCGGCAGAAGTACCACCGATAACAAATGCCACATGATAAGGAGGACAAGCCGCAGTACCAAGTGTTTTCATTTTTTCTACCAAGAAAGGAACAAGAGTAGCAGGATTTAAAATAGCCTTAGTCTCTTGATATAAATATGTCTTATTGGCAGAACCACCACCCTTAGTTACACAAAGGAACTTATATTCCATTCCTTCTGTAGCTTCCAAATCGATTTGAGCAGGAAGATTACATTTTGTGTTTACTTCATCATACATGTTAAGCGGTGCATTTTGTGAATAACGAAGATTTTCTTCTGTATATGTTTTAAACACACCTAAAGAAAGAGCCTCTTCATCACAATAACCGGTCCACACTTGTTGACCTTTTTCTCCGTGAATGATAGCTGTACCGGTATCTTGGCAAAGAGGAAGTTTTCCTTTTGCCGCAATTTCGGCATTACGTAAGAAATTTAAAGCGACATACTTGTCGTTATCACTAGCTTCGGGATCGGTTAAAATCTTAGCCACACATTCGTTATGAGAACGACGAAGTAAAAACGAAACATCACGGAATGCTTGATTTGCCATCTTGGTCAAACCTTCTTTTTCGATTTTAAGAACAGGAGTTCCTTCAAACTCACTCACACTCACATGATCTTTTGTAAGCAAATAGTATTCAGTCTTATCTTCACCCAATGGAAATGGATGTTGATATTTGAATTCAGGAGTTGCTGCCATAGTAGTATATTTAATGTTGAATTAGTATTTTATGCAAAAATAATAAGAAAAAACCAATACAAAAAAAATATGAGAGTAATTTACCTAAATCTTTACTTCAATTTTCACATCACGCTTAAGCTGAAACATCTCGTCTCTGTTAGAAATAGCGAACCAACATCTCTTTTATCTATCAGATGTATAGTTCTATTGAATATATCACTATATTTGTCGTGATTTCTAATCTAAAAAAATAGTATATTATGTCACATTTATCAAAATCCTTTTTTATTATTATCAGTACAATATTGATTAACAACCTTTTTATTTCATGTAATAATGATGAGGGCATTAGAAAACTTAAACTATCGGTAACTGAAGAAACTGTTTATACCGACACTCTTACTTATTCTTTCGATATTATTTCCGGTAACGGAAATTACCACGTTGAATCTAAACAAAAAGGAGAGAATACCGAAAACTTAGTAACTATAAATGATAAACACGTTACAATAGAACTTATTTCATCCAGTGCCTATGTAACAGTTACAGATGAAGAAAATTACAGCAAATCATTTGTTATAAAATCTTCACATCCATATATTCAGGACGGAGGTTATAAAGTGTGGGTACATTATGGAATTATTTCAGAAATAGACTGCGTATATGGCTCCGGCGGTTATAATATTGTTAATAGCAGCAACAATGGTTGCGTGCAACTCATTCTTGATAAAAGTAATAAAATCAAAATAAAACCTATTAAACCGGGTAACGAATGGTTTGTCTTGAAAGATTATAGAGGTTTCACTTTTGATATGCGTATAGGCGTTATTCAAGGTTGCGATATCATATCAGAGTACACAGAATATACAGCAACAAAAGGTAATACCATTACTTTACCGGTTAAATATGGTGCAGGCAAATGGACTTTTATCAAAAAAGAAGAATCTGAAGAATCTTATCCATTTACATTAATAATACCGGCAGGAGAACGAAATGAAGTGGATGTAGTACAAATAAAAGTGTGGGACAAAGACACATCAATGTATTATACCATTCAAGATTCACAAGGAACACAAGCCAACATTACCTTTTTTCCTCAATAAAAATTTAAAAAACGTTCCAACTTAAATTGGAACGTTTTTTATTACATTATTCTTTTTCAATAAGATTATAAAACGCTTTCCAAAGGGTATCTTCCGGAATAGGTGCTACGATATCAATGTCTTTACCCGAAACCGGATGAATGAATTGGATACGATGAGCATGCAACGATATGCTTCCATCGGAATTACTTCGTTTAGCACCATATTTCAAATCACCCTTTATAGGACATCCTATAGAAGATAATTGAACTCTTATCTGATGTTTCCTTCCTGTAAGCAAATTTATTTCAATCAAATTATAATTATCGCTTTTTGCCAAAACCTGATATTTAAGAATCGATTTTAATGAACCTTTCTTTTCTACCAACGACGCATAGGATTTATTATTACGTTCTACCGTTGTTATGTAATGTACAAGTGTATCCTCTTGCTTTGGCGGACATTCCTTCGTAATAGCCCAATAAGTCTTATTTACTTTTCCTTCTCTGAACATTTCATTCAATCTTGAAAGAGCTTTACTTGTTTTAGCAAACACAACCAATCCACCAACCGGACGATCCAAACGATGTGCAACGCCACAAAAAACATTACCCGGTTTAGCATATTTTTCTTTAATCCATTGCTTCACGGTTTCCACAAGAGGTACATCGCCCGTCTTGTCTCCCTGTACAATCTCTCCCGGCTGCTTATTTACTATTATTATATGATTATCTTCGTACACTACCTCCATAACAGCAACTTATACATTCATTAAATATTTTTTGAATGCAGCAAATGCCGATGACATTTTCACAGTTTTTTTATCTCCATTCAAAAATGCCGCAAGACGATCCGGTATATCTATTTCTTCATTGATAATAGCTTCTACGGTAGATTTGAATTTTGCAGGATGAGCTGTTTCTATAAAAATACCGGTTTCGTTCTCACTCAAACCTTCTTCAAGACTTCTGTATGCTACAGCACCATGAGGATCAAGCAAATATCCGGTCTCTTTATATGTTTTAGATATAGTTTCTGCTATTTGTTCGTCGGTATAACTACAACCACTTATTTCTTTGCAAATATCTTCATGAGAATGATGATAGAGATCAAAAACTCGAGCAAAATTACTCGGATCACCCACATCCATTGCATTTGCAATTGTCGCTATTGAAGCTTTTGGAGTATAAATTCCGGTTTTTAGATACTGCAAGAAAATATCATTTTTGTTATTGGCAGCAATAAATCGTTTAATAGGAAGCCCCATACGCTTACCAATCAAAGCTGCCGTAATGTTTCCAAAATTTCCGCTTGGAACCGACACTACGACATTAGACAAATCCTGTCCACGTTTAGCCAATTGAGCATAAGCATAAAAATAATAAAACATTTGAGGAAGGAAACGCGCCACATTAATGGAATTGGCACTTGTCAACTTCATGTGCGCATTTAGTTCTTCGTCCATAAATGCCGATTTCACAAGAGCTTGACAATCATCAAAAGTTCCATTTACCTCTATTGCTGTAATATTTTGTCCCAAAGTAGTGAATTGTGCTTCCTGAATACGACTCACTTTTCCCTGTGGATAAAGAACAAACACACGAACTCCGGGTACGCCTAAAAAACCATTTGCAACAGCACTACCGGTATCTCCCGATGTAGCAACAAGCACATTCACCATATCACCGTTCTTATTATCTATACGGTTGAAATACCCTAATAAACGTGCCATGAAACGAGCACCTACATCTTTAAATGCCAATGTAGGTCCATGGAACAACTCCAAACTGAATTTATTACCTGTTACATATTTCAATGGTATATCAAAGTTCAATGTATCATAAACAATATCTTTTAATGTGGTATTTTCTATATCATCACCGAAAAGCGTATTGGCAACAATAAACGAAATATCCTGTAAAGACATTTCACCTATATTATTAAAAAAAGCCTTTGGCAATACCGGAATACGTTCAGGCATAAACAGTCCCCTATCGGCTGCTAAACCTTTTATTACGGCAGTTTGTAATGACACCTTTGGTGTTAAACCATTTGTGCTATAATATTGCATATTTTTATTTCTTTAAAAATTCTTTTATAAATTCATCACCCGATAAAGTTCCATAGAACCCGTGTCCGGCTGTCCTTTCACTCATTTCTTGCACCTCATCAGGTTGTACCGCAGGTCGATAAATCAAAAATGGTACAGGATCGGCAGAATGCGTACGAATCCCACATGGTGTAGGATGGTCGGGCAATACAGCTATTGAAACAGGCTCCTTCATTGCTCTTACAGCCTCTAATATCGGTTTGCAGATTCGTTCATCCAGCGATTCAATTGTACGTTTTTTCAACTCGTAATCACCTTCATGTCCTGCCTCATCACTTGCTTCTATATGCAAAAAAACGAAATCGCAATCTCCTTGAAGTGCATTTATTGCCGCTTGTGCTTTTCCTTCATAATCAGTATTCCAAAGTCCGGTAGCACCTTCTACAATAATAGGTTCCAACCCACAATACACTCCTATGCCTCGTATTAAATCAACAGCCGAGATTACAGCCCCTTTTTTTATACCGAATTTCTCACCCAAAGTTTCCATTGCAGGTTTATAACCCGGTGACCATGGCCAAATACTATTGGCAGGATCTTTACCCTCAGACATTCGCTTTAAATTCACAGGGTGAGTTGCCAACAATTCTTGAGAACGAAGTATCAAGTTATTTATCAGATTGGCAGTTTCTTTTGCATCTGTATTCTCTGCATAAATCATTACATCTGCACATTGTGTACCGGGTACATCATGTGGAGGTGTACATTTCAAATGCTTATTTCCGCCTTTTATTTTCAACAAATGGCGATAAGATACGCCCGGATAAAACCTTACCCGTTCATCGGCAAGATTATCATTTAAATAATCAATAAGTACATGTGCTTCTTCATCTGTAATATGCCCTGCCGAATGATTTTTTATTTTTCCATTCTCAACGCAGATAATATTACAACGCATAGCCATTTCATCCGGTTCTATATCAATACCCATACTTGCCGCTTCCAACGAACCACGTCCCTCAAAAACCTTATCAAGATTATAACCTAATAAAGCCAAATGAGCCACCTCGCTACCGGGAGCATATCCCGAAGGTACTGTATGCAACAACCCTAATCTTGAATGAGTTGCCAGCCAATCAAGACAAGGTGTTTTAGCTGCTTCCAAAGGAGTTTTTCCTCCTAGTTGAGCTATCGGCTCATCAGCCATACCATCGGCAAGTATGATAATGTATTTCATTTTATATAAAACACTTAATAATTATCTAATGTTGGCAATACTTATAATATCCGAGAAAATTCCTGCTGCAGTAACTTCTGCTCCGGCTCCATATCCCTTAATTACCATAGGATATTCATTATATCGTTCAGTTGTAATCAAAATAACATTATTACTACCTGCAAGTGTATAAAAAGGATGCGTTTGATCTACAGCTTCCATGCCAATAGACACATTACCTTCTTCCAATCGCGCAACAAAACGTAAATGTTCATTTTTATCGGCAGCCGCCTTACGCAACACTTCAAATTCGGCATCCATACTTTCCACTTTATTTAAAAAGTCTTCAACGGTTCCTTCAAAGAAATCGGCAGGTACGAATAAATTACGCTTAACACCCTCTTGCTCAACCTTATATCCTGCTTCACGAGCCAAAATAACGATTTTACGCGCCACATCTTTACCACTTAAATCGATTCTTGGATCAGGTTCACTAAATCCCGCTTCTTTCGCCATCATAATGGCTTTACTTAATGGAATCTCAGGACTTATCGTATTGAAAATATAATTTAGTGTTCCGGAAAGAACTGCTTCAATCTTAATAATTCTATCACCTGAATTTATTAAACTATTAATAGTATTTATAATCGGAAGACCGGCACCAACATTTGTTTCAAACAAAAATTTCACATCCTTACGACGTGACATATCTTTCAAATGTTTATAATTCTCATAGCATGAAGAAGCTGCAATCTTATTGGCAGCCACAACACTTACATTGTGTTCAAGCAAACTGCCATAAATATCGGCAATATCGGAACATGCAGTACAATCGACAAACACAGAGTTAAATATGTTCATATCTATAACCCCATTACGTATAGTTTCCGGTGTTGCTATTAGTTCCGATTCAGCCAATGCCGTTTGATAATTCTCTATATCTATTCCGTCACGATTGAATACACATCGCTTTGAGTTGGCAATTCCTACGATTCTCAATTCAAGCGCTTTGTTTTTCAACAGGTTTTCCTGCTGGTGGTGAATTTGAGAAAGCAAGTTTTTACCCACATTTCCTACACCTACCACAAACAGGTTTAACACCTGCGTTTCCGACAAGAAGAAACTATCATGAATCACATTTAATGCCTTACGTAAACTACGACTATCTATTACAAATGATATATTCGTTTCAGAAGCACCTTGAGCGCAAGCTATAACATTGATACCGTTACGACCTAGTGTATTAAACAATTTACCGGCAATACCCGGTGTATGTTTCATATTTTCACCCACAATAGCAACAGTAGCAAGATTTTTTTCCGGCGTAATATCACTGATTTCTCCGGTAAGTAATTCGGTTGCAAATTCATCTTTTAATACCTTAACAGCATTTTCGGCATCACAATTCTTAACGGCAAATGATGTATTATGCTCTGATGATGCTTGTGAAACAAGGAACACGCTTATTCCATTACGTGCCAATGCCGCAAATATTCGAGAATTCACACCTATAACACCAACCATACCGAAACCTGTAAGTGTAATCAAACATGTATCGTTAATTGACGATATACCTTTAATAGCTTTCCCTTCAATGTCACCATGCACATCGGAGATAAGCGTACCCGGTGCACTGCTATTGAATGTATTCTTGATTAGGATAGGTATATTCTTTTGGAATACCGGATAAATTGTCGGAGGATAAACAACTTTTGCACCAAAATTGCAAAGTTCCATTGCCTCAATAAAAGTAAGTTTATCTATTACATAAGCAGTGGAAATAACACGAGGATCGGCTGTCATAAAACCATCCACATCTGTCCATATTTCCAATTGACGAGCATTTAATGCCGCACAAATCAATGCTGCGGTATAATCACTACCTCCTCGGCCTAAGTTTGTTATGTCATTAGCTTTTGCATCGGTTGAAATAAATCCCGGAACCAAAGCAACCTTTCCCGTAAAAGAATCAAATGTGGAATGAATCAATTTTTCAGTAAGTTCAGCTTGAAGTACGTGTTTATTAAATTGATTCTCGGTCTTTATAAATTCTCTGGAATCAAAAAGAGTTGCTTCTGCAATAATATTACTTACTATTGTAGAAGACATACGTTCTCCATAACTCACTATAATATCAAGAGTACGAGTAGATAAATCCTTTATCAATGACACTCCACGATAGATATTCCCCAATTCTTCCAATAACATATCTATCTTTTCACGTACTGCACTTATCTTTTCTTGCGGAACAATGCCATTTATCACATTTATGTGACGTTCAACAATCTTTGCATAGTTCTGCATATATGTAATATCTCCGGATGACGCTTGGTGGGCTGTATTTATAAGAAGATCGGTAATTCCGCCTAACGCTGATACCACAACAATTACTTGTTCTTCACACTCCTCTACAATTCGTTTCACATGACGTAGGCTTTCTACTGTACCTACCGAAGTCCCACCAAATTTTAGTACTTTCATTAGTCTCTTTATACCTTATATATGTTTATATATTTTATTGCGTGGTAAAGGTAATACTTTTTAATCAATTCTCAGTAATAAATATGCGATAAATGGTACAGAAAGAAAATAAAAATGTCGAAATTTTACCATTTACAACTTAAAAATGACATTATTTATTCATAATACTTGATATTTTGCCATTTTTAATCATTTCCCATAGACATTTCGCCTTTTATAATAACTTTTTTACCGAATTATATTATTTAAATTGTATCTTTGTAATGGATATGGATATTTTGAATTCTGACATATTGAAAATGAAATTTGACCAGCCTGTTCCAAAGGTTGGAGATTTATTGCTTGCCGAACCGTTGATGAACGATGTCGCTTTTCAACGTTCTGTTGTGGTTCTTATTGAACATAGTGACGAATTGGGTTCTATGGGGTTCGTTACAAATCGTTGTTCCAATTATACCCTTAACGAGCTTGTGGAAGAAATTGAAACTGAGAAAGAAATTCCTATATACATAGGAGGTCCTGTTCACCACGACAGGCTTTACTATATTCATACACTCGGAAATCTTATCCCCGAATCAATCGAAGTACGTAATGGATTATACGTAGGTGGAGATTTTAGAGCAATGATTGAATATGTCAATTCCGGTGCTCAAATTGAAGGTAAAGTAAGATTTTTTCTCGGGTATAGTGGATGGGAGAAAAAACAATTGGAAAAAGAATTAAGCAATTTTGATTGGGCTGTTACAAAAATGCGTTTCCCTCAACGTTTACTTACTCTTGATAAAGAAGAGGCTTGGCGTGCCGAAGTTTCAGAATTGGACGAACGTTATTTACTTTGGCTAAATTGCCCTTCATCAACCATTCTCAACTAAAAACATCGGCTTAATTCACATTAAATCTTCTTTGTAAAAGAACAACATCGTTATAACGATTTCCCCTACGAATCCATGATTGCAGACAACCACAAGTATCAAAATCACATTTTTTGAATAAATTCAGTGCCGACTGATTATCTTTCTCTGTTATAGCTAACAACGCATGTATTCCCAAATGCGCACTGCAATACGTACATAATAAATTCAGCGCATAACTAGCATAACCCTTTCTCCGATATTCGCTATCTATAATAATCCCTATCGACGCATGACGATTGATCGGGTCGAAGTCAAATAAATCTATCGTACCTATAGGTGAACCTGTTTCATTTTCTACGATAACAAAACGTAGTTGACGACTTTTAAATATATCAGCTTCATAACCATCAATATAATCCCATAATTGTTTATGAGAGTATGGAGCAACAGCATTTCCCACATGCCATAACGAGCTATCATTCTCCCAAATAAAAAGTTTTTCCAAATCCTCCATTTCCGGAGCCCTTAAAATTAATATATCACCTTTTAAAAATGACTGTTTCATACCAATTATAAATGATTATATCACAAAGATACTAATTTATATGAAAATAAATATTACCTTTGACACATAATATAAATGAATCGTCTAAACAATTATGGGATTAGTTATAGGCATTGATGTGGGTGGAAGTACCACTAAAATTATAGGTCTCAACTGTAAAGGGGCTATTCAATCTCCTTTATTTATTACTGCAGCCGACCCTGTTACATCTTTATTCGGTGCATTTGGGAAATATGTTTATGACAATGGTTTTAAACTAAGCGACATTGAGCAAGTAATGCTCACCGGTGCCGGAAGTGCTTTTATTGATGGTGATTTATATGGATTACCAACAGCAAAAACAGATGAATTTCTTGCAAACGGATTGGGAGCAAGCTATGGAATGGATTTGGACAAATTAATCGTAGTGAGTATGGGTACCGGAACTTCTTATGTACGCATAGATGAAAAAGGTATTCGCCACATAGGTGGTATCAGTATTGGAGGAGGAACTTTACAAGGACTCTCACAGCTACTGTTAAAAACTCGCAATTTCCATAAAATTTGTGAACTGGCTTCACGAGGAAATATCGCAAACATCAACCTACAAATCAGTGACATCTGCAAACACGATTTGGAAAATTTACCCCTAGACGCAACTGCATCTTTCTTTGGAAAAGTATCTAGCAATGATTTATCCGATGAAGATATTGCTTTAGGTTTGATTTTCATGGTAGTGCAATCAATAGGTTCTTCTGCGGTATTTTCTGCTATGAATAGTGACATAAAAGATTTTGTGATGATAGGAAACCTAACACAATTACCTCAATGTAATATGGTCTTCCCTCTAATGGAACGTATTTATGGAGTTAAATTCCACATTCCTCCTTATGCTGAATTCCGCACAGCACTTGGGGCTGCATTGGCATTCAAGAAATAAGGGGTCAAATAATTAATTTAAATAAATAAAAAGCAATAGCTACTAAACATTTTAATTAGAAGCTATTGCTTTTAAAATTCCAATAATATTTTATCTGTTTTTGGCAAAAGAATCGGAGAAAAGCGTACGATTAAGAATAGAACGCCCTAAGGTTAATTCATCTGTGTACTCAATATCATTTCCCACCGACATACCTCGTGCCAATATTGTTATTTTAACTTTAGGAAAAACAGCAAGTTTTCTAAAAATATAGAAATTTGTAGTATCACCTTCCATTGTTGCACTTAGTGCCAAAATCACTTCTTTCACATCACCTTCTTTAACTCGTTCTACTAAACTTTCAATTTCTATATTTTGC
>CAZTFX010000059.1:0-13601 GCA_964613095.1 uncultured Muribaculaceae bacterium
AAGCCCCTCTAAAACGCAGGTTTGAGTATGTTTGTGTCGGCTGTCCGATAAAAATAAGCTGAAACAATCTCTGAAAAGACAGACAAATCACACTTCCATGAATATGACATAGGGTTTTGTTTTTGACATCTCTAAATTTATAATATTTGAACTCCCAAGAGGCGGCTGTCCGATAAAAATTGGTCTGTTTTAGAGCTTGTGCATTAAAAGAGGGGGCTTGTTATTCGAAAATATTGGTTTGGGCAGGTGTGTAGATGTGTGAAATGGCAATTTACTACACTTTGGATTTTTTTATCGGACACCAATAAATAAATATAGATATCGGATTAGCTCCTACAGCATTTGCCACAGCCCTAACAGAAGTAGGTCGTCCCATACGATTTGCTAATTCTTTATATGATATTGTCTCGCCATATTGTACATTAAGTAATTCAGTCCATACTAACTGTTGAAAAATAGACCCACCCAAAGCATAATCCATATAAAAATCACTTCGTTTACCTGCAAAGTACTCATCAAGTTGACATATTGCATTTTCTATAACAGGGGATACGTATTGCTTGTATTCTGCCTGAAAAGTTTCTTTAATCATACTCTCGGTTTGAGAACGTCGATGTTGTGTATTCCAGTCACATAAACAGAGAGAGTCTCCATATGATCCAAGTAACAACTCACCACACGAGCTAGTGTAAATATGTGTATAAATAAAATTCACAGCTGTTGTTATTAAACCAAATTCTTAATAATTATAATCTCGTCTATATGCATCCAAACACAATAAAATGAAAAGCAATATTGTAAAACCTAAGAGAGAAGAACCTCCATAACTAAAGAAGGGAAGAGGTATACCAATAACAGGACATAAACCTATTACCATACCAACATTTATAATCAAGTGCATCATAAAAATGGAAGCAACACAATAGGCATAAACTCTAGCAAAAGCGGTTCTTTGCCGTTCAGCAATAATAATAATCCTAAGTATCAATCCCAAAAACAATATTAACACGGCTGTTGTTCCCAAGAATCCTTGTTCTTCACCTATTGTGCAGAAAATAAAGTCAGTATGTTGTTCAGGAACATACTTCAATTTAGTTTGTGTTCCATTAAGAAAACCTTTTCCATTAAAACCACCTGAACCGATGGCAATCTTTGACTGATTTACATTATAACCCACACCTCTAGGATCCTCTTCAATTCCTAAAGCTACTTTTATACGTTTTTGTTGATAGTCTTTTAAACTATTCTCAAATATATAATTTACCGAGAATAAAAATAATATTGAACCTGTTGTAAAAGAAATTACAACCAAAATTTTCTTTGCGTCTTCCTTAAATATTGATATCATCAAATAAATTAGTGTAGCTAAGAAAATAATTCCAAAATAGATATAACCATTAACAGGTATTTCCAATAATGATAGGATATATACAACAAATCCGCTTATCAAATACGTTAAACCAACGTTACGTCCCATGAAGTAAGATTTACAATAAATAAATAACATCCCTACAATGATAAGCATAATCATTACAAATACACTGAACATACCGGCTGTTATTCCTAATATCATGGTCTCTGTGAATTTTATTATCACGACAAAGAATGTTATTGCACAAAGCCCGATAAACAGAACAAATCCACTCATTCCTTCTCTATACAGAACAAAGATGAAAGAAAAATAAACTAAAGCCGAACCGGTTTCTTTCTGTAACAGAATCAATAAAATGGGTATTCCTATCACAAAAGCACATTTCAAATAATTTGAAAAACTCTTATTGAGGACAAAGTTATAAGCACTGAAGATCTTAGCTAAAGCCAAAGCAGTTGCAAACTTAGCAAATTCTGCCGGTTGTAAACTTATCGGTCCTAAAACAATCCAAGAACGAGAACCATTAATATCAGGAGCAATGAATATTGTAACGACAAGCAATAGAAGCATTATTCCATAAATAGGATATGCATAAGCCTCATATAATCGTTTGTCAATCAACATCATTGAGAATCCTACAACAAATGATATACCAATCCACATAAACTGCTTTCCAGAAAATTCTGAAAAAGAAAACATGCTGGCATGGTCAAAATCATAAGTTGCAGCGTATATGCTTATAGCACCCGACACCACCATTATCACATAGATAAGCAATGTTATCCAGTCTATCGACTTAAATATCGACGTAGTACCTGTATTATTAGTTGTTCTTAATTCCACTTAAAATCATTGTATTTGCCTCAAGCATTCTTTGCTCAAGATATTTACGTTCAGGAGCAATACTATCATTTAAATATTTTTCCATCATTAAACTACCGATTGGAACTCCGTAAGTTGCACCAAATCCGGCATTCTGCACATACACACATATTGCAATCTTCGGATTATTCATAGGAGCAAACCCCATAAATGCCGAGTGGTCACGCCCATGAGGATTTTGTGCTGTACCGGTTTTTCCACACACTTCTATATCTTTTAAATTTGCAGTTCTGCATGTACCTCCTGTTACAGCCATTCTCATTCCTTGTACGATTTCATTATAATATTTGCTTTCAATATCGGTGTATCTGCGTTCTGTATATAATGAATCAATATGCTCGTCTTTTATACCTTTTACAACATGAGGTGTTATAAAATATCCTCTATTTGCAATAGTAGCTGCCAAATTTGCGATTTGTAATGGTGTTGACAATATTTCACCTTGCCCTATGGCAATTGAGATAATAGTCAAGGCATTCCAACGATTATGACCATAAAACTTATCATAGAATTTTTCATTTGGAATGAAACCTCTACTTTCTCCCGGTAAATCAATGCCCAAACGATAACCATAACCCATTGAAACCATATAACGTTTCCATACCTCAAATGCATTACCGGCACTTCCATATTTTGATTTTTTATCCAGCATATTTTTTAATCCCCAGCAAAAATACGCATTACAAGATGTACGTAATGCAGGCATAAGTGTAATAGGAGATTCATGACCGTGACATCCTACTTTTAAACGTCCAAAGACGAATCCTCCGGGACAAGGAAAGGGGGTGTTTTCGGTAACGATACCTTCTTGACGGAAAATCAATCCTTGAGTTGGTTTAAATGTTGAACCGGGTGGATATGCAGCCATAATAGCGCGGTCATATAGAGGCATTCTAATACGATCATTAACTAACTTACGATAATTCTTTCCTCTTACACGACCCACTAAATCATTCGGGTCATATGTAGGACTTGAAACTAAAGCTAAGACTTCTCCTGTAGATGGTTCTATTGCCACTATTGCACCAATCTTATTCTTCATTAATTTTTCTCCATATTCTTGAAGCTCAATATCTATACTCAATTTTAAATCTTTACCGGCAATTGGCTCTAAATCGTTTTTCCCATTGTTATAACGTCCTTTAATCTTACCAAATGCGTCTCTAATAAGAATTTCCATTCCTTTTTCTCCACGTAGATATTTTTCATAGCTTTTTTCTACTCCTAAATCTCCTGTATAATCACCCGGTCTGTAATATTCATCATTTTTAAGATCAGTATTATTAACTTCTCTAATATTACCTAATACATTGGCTGCAGCTTTATAGTTATATTGTCTTAAAATTCTTTTTTGAATATAAAAGCCTGGAAATCTATATAATTTTTCTTGTAAACGCCCATAATCCTGCACCGATAAATGTGTCATAAATGTTTGCTGTGTATAAGAAGAATAATTAGGATTCTTAGGACTTTTTATTTCTTTCATACGTTTGTCAAAATCCTCTCTCGAAATTTGCAATGTATTACAAAAATCTAATGTATCGAATGGTAAAACATCGCGTGGAATAAATACAATATCATAAGCCGGCTGGTTGAATACTACCAAACGATCATCACGATCATATATCAATCCACGAGAAGGATATATCGTTTTCTTTAAAAATGCATTAGAATCGGCATTTTCTTTATACTTTGAGTCACAAACCTGCAATTCGAAGAGCTTTATCAAGTATATCAATACGATTACAATGATAAAACCTCCAATAACAAATTTACGTTTCTCTAAATTATAATCTTTTCTCACGTCTAGTCGTTGCTATACTATCAAAACCAAATAATATGATTGCTGTAAGAATTGAACTTCCAATAATTCTCAGTATAGTAAGTAGAAAGTTACTGAAAGTAAACAATTGTATTAAGTATATACAAATACAAAATAAAATAGTAAGAGTAAACATGTATTTTATATAATTTCCTATGCCTAGAGTACGAATAGACGGTATAGGAATTGTCATCTCATCCTCACGTGGATAAAATAAACTAAATACAGGTTTTCTTAAAACTCCCAATATTACACAAGACATTGAAAACATTCCATGTGTATTACTAAAAATATCAACTACCAATCCTATTAAAAAAGAAAGGGTCATTACCCAATTTATAGATAGAGTAAGAGGTAAACGTATTATAAAATATATGAATACAAAAGGAACTGCTACATTAAAAAGACAAATTCTATTACAAATTATTTGTAAAAAGACCATTAGAATAAATAACAACAATGAAATCAAAGCATTTTTTGTCATTTTTTCACCTCCTTTCCTTCATTATTATCCTTTATTTTCAGTATATCCAATTCATCTTTCATATTATTCTTCAAGACTCGTACATTGCTTAATTGTGTAAAGTCAGTAGATAATTTTATCTTCAATGAGAAAAAGTTATCAGCCCCCGAATTTAATTGCTCATTTATAGTACCAACTATAACACCTTCAGGAAATACAGACGAATATCCACTTGTAACAATTGTGTCTCCTTTCTTAAATTTTACATGCCTAGGCATTTCTTCCAATATAGCATAATATGGTGATTTGCCATCCCAAACTAAACTTCCAAAATAATCACTACCTTTCACCTTGCAAGATAGTCTTAAATCAGGATTTAATAAAGAAATGATTCGAGCCGAATTTTCTCCAACCACATTCACGATTCCAACCACTCCATTCTGATCTATAACGCCTAATTCACTTTCAAGCCCATCTTTACTACCTTTATTTATTGTAATATAATTACGTTGCAATGAGATACTATTACTGATAACACGTCCTACCACAAAATCAAACGGTCTATCATTCAACCTAAAAAATGTTGAATCAAATAACTGTAATTTATATTCATTTACTCGATTTCTCAACGCCAATACCTCCATTTCCAGTGTTGCATTTTGGTGTTGCAAATCCTCATTTATATCTCGCAAATAAAAATAAGATGTTATGCCATTTATTCCAGAATAAACCGATGAACTTATAGAATTAGCAGATGTAAGATAAATACTTTGTTGATAAGGGTTGTTGTTGAACAACATAATGCTGCTCAAAATCATATAAAATATGAATACAAACCAAGAACTGTTTCGTATGAAAAAGTTTATTAAATTTCTCACTGTATATACTACGTAACTTAAATATTACAAACCCTTATAGAAATGGAATTGAAGGCTATGAAAAATTCAAAGCCTTCACTCCACAAAATCACATATATTCCTGTTTATCTTATCAAGAAGTTAAAACGATCTATATTTTTCAAAGCTACTCCTGTACCTCTTGCAACGGCAAGTAATGGGTCTTCCGCTATATGAAATTTAATACCTATTTTATCGGTTAATCTCTTGTCTAGACCTCGTAATAAAGCTCCACCACCGGCAAGATATATACCATTTTTTACTATATCAGCATATAGTTCCGGAGGTGTTTGTTCCAAAGCACTTAATACGGCAGCCTCAATTTTAGAAATAGATTTCTCTATACAGTGGCTTATTTCCTGATAAGAAACAGGTACTTCCATAGGAAGTGCTGTCATTTGATTTGGACCATGTACAACAAAATCTTCAGGCGGATTGTCTAATTCAGTCAATGCAGAGCCCACGTTCTTCTTAATTAATTCTGCAGTGCGTTCACCGACCTTCATATTATGTGCACGACGCATGTGTTCTTGAATATCATCAGTCAAGTCATCTCCTGCAATTTGAATACTCTTATTACTTACAATACCTCCTAGAGAGATAACTGCAATTTCTGAACTACCACCACCGATATCTACTACCATATTACCTTCCGGAGCTTCTACATCAAGACCAATACCTAAAGCTGCAGCCATGGGTTCATAAATCATATAAACATCACGACCACCGGCATGTTCAGAAGAGTCACGTACTGCACGAATCTCAACTTCAGTAGAACCTGATGGAATTCCTACTACCATTCTTAAAGAAGGGGAGAACCAACTACTTTTGGTACTAGCTTTCTTAATCAAGCCACGAATCATTAATTCAGCCGCATTAAAGTCTGCTATCACACCTTGACGCAATGGACGAATCGTGCGAATACCTTCCCATTCTTTACCTTGCATCAATTTTGCTTCATGACCTACTGCAACCATTTTCCCAGTTCTGGTATCTACGGCAACAATAGATGGCTCATCAAGTACAATTTTATCATTATGAATAATAATGGTATTGGCTGTACCTAAATCTATTGCTATTTCTTTAGTAAAAGAGAATAATCCCATAATTATAGTCTTTTAATGTTTAAAATGACGAACATGTGTCATCACCATTGCCATTCCGTTTTTATTACAATATTCTATTGTTTCATTATCTCTAATAGAACCACCCGGTTGAATAACAGCATTTATCCCGGCGTTATGAGCCAGCTCTACACAATCGGCAAATGGGAAAAACGCATCTGATGCAATAACAGCACCATTCAAATCAAATCCGAAATTATGTGCCTTTTCAATAGCTTGTTTTGTTGAATCGACACGTGATGTTTGGCCTATTCCGCTCGCTAAAAGTTGCTTGTTTTTCGCAAAAACAATTGCATTACTTTTGCTATGTTTCACTATTTTATTTGCAAACAATAAATCATCAATTTGAGCCGGGTCAATAGCCTTTGTTGTCACTGTTTCCAGTTCTTCGGCTTTTTCAACATGCATATCTCTTTCTTGTCCCAATGCTCCATTTAGGACTGAACGATATTGCATAGTAGGACGTTCACTATGCTTTTGAATAAGAATAATTCTATTTTTCTTTTGCTTCAAAACATCAAGTGCTTCATCCGTATATGATGGGGCAATACATACTTCAAAGAAAATTTTATTCATTTCTTCGGCTGTATCTTTATCTACTTCTGCGTTAGTAATCAAAACACCACCAAAAGCAGAAACAGGGTCACCGGCAAGTGCATCTTTCCATGCTTCTAGGACAGAATCACGCGAAGCTAAACCACATGCATTGTTATGTTTTAATATAGCAAATGTAGTTTCTGTAAAATCTCCTATCAAATTAACTGCAGCATCAATATCAAGCAGGTTGTTATATGAAATTTCTTTACCATGAAGTTGTGTAAACATCGCTTCAAAGTCTCCAAAGAAATATCCTTTTTGATGAGGATTTTCTCCATAGCGCATAACTTTAGCTCCATTTACAGGGAAACGTAAGGCAGAAGTCTCATCTTTGTCAAAATAATTGAAAATATGACTATCATATGCACTGGAAACTGCAAAAGCCTCTTTTGCAAACCATTTTCTATCTTCCAGTGTAGTAACAGCACCACCATTTGCTTGTAATTTTTCATAAAGTGGTTCATATTGAGCTTTTGAAGCTACAATCACAACATCTTTGAAATTTTTAGCAGCAGCACGTATCAAAGAAATACCGCCAATATCAATCTTTTCAATTATATCCTCTTCTGAAGCACCGGAAGCTACTGTTTCTTCAAATGGATAAAGGTCAACAATTACCAAATCAATTTCAGGGATTTCATATTGAGTAATTTGATTCTTGTCACTTTCATTATCACGACGGTTCAATATACCACCAAAAACCTTTGGATGAAGAGTTTTCACACGTCCACCTAAAATTGACGGATATCCTGTCAAATCTTCTACAGCTTCACATTCATATCCCAAACTCTTAATAAATGATTGGGTTCCTCCTGTGGAAAGGAATTTTACGCCATTTTTATTTAATAGCTCCAGAATTTTATCCAAGCCATCTTTATAGAACACTGAAACCAGAGCTGTTTTTATCTGTTTATTTTCTGCCATTGCTATATATATGTTTAATTATTTCTTATTCTTTTCAATCCACTTACGAGCATTAACAAAGCCTTCAATCCAAGGTGTTACTTCGTTACGCTTACGTGTCTCTGGATAGTATGCACATTGCCATGGGAATATTGCTCGTTCCAAGTGTGGCATCATAGCCAAATGACGTCCATCAGCAGATGCAACTCCGGCAACTGCACGAGGAGAACCATTTGGATTTCCCGGATATGATTTATAAGAATATTGTAATACTACATTATACTTATCAGCCGATTCCGGCAAATAGAATTTACCTTCACCATGTGCAACCCAGATTCCAAGTTTAGAACCTGATAAAGAGCCAAACATAACTGAATTATTTTCAGGTATTGTAACTCCCACAAATTGTGATTCAAATTTATGAGAATCGTTATGTAGCATCTTTATTCGTTTTGAATGTTCCGGTGCAATAAGGTTTAATTCCATCATTACTTGACAACCGTTACATACACCAAGACTTAATGTATCTTCTCTTGCATAGAAGTTTTTCAAAGTTTGTTTTGCTGTTTCATTCCATAAGAATCCACCTGCCCAACCTTTAGCTGAACCTAAAACGTCGGAATTAGAGAATCCTCCACAGAAAACAATCATATTGACATCTTCAAGAGTTTCACGACCACTCATTAAATCGGTCATGTGAACATCTTTAACGTCAAATCCGGCATAATATAACGAGTATGCCATTTCACGATCTCCGTTTACACCTTTTTCTCTTATAATTGCAGCCTTTATGCCACTTGGTGCGTGACGGAAACCCTCAATACCATAAGCGCCGGCATTTCCCCTAAACTCAGCAGGGAAACGATAACGAATAGGTTGTTTCTTGTAGTTCTCGAAACGTAATTCGGCACATTTTGTTCCACTTTGCTTGCGGTCTAGCAGATATGATGTTTTGAACCATAAATCACGTAGATGGTCAATGAACAGCATATATTCATTTTCCTCGTGATTTATAATAATATTTCTTTCTGTTGTTGGTTCTGCAACTTTTACAAACTTCAAACCGGCTTCATTTAATGTACTCAATACACTCTCTGCGTTTCTTTCAGCTATTTGAATTAAAACTGCCGGATTTTCTGCAAACAAAATCTTTATCATATCATTATTTGCAAATCCTTCCAAAGTAACATTAAGACCACCCTTAACATTGGCAAAGGTCATTTCAAGTAGAGCTGTCAACAAACCACCGGCAGAGATGTCATGTATTGCAAGTAATTGTTTTCTATTTACTAAATTTTGAATAGCATTAAATGCTTTAACAAAATATTCAGGCGATTTTACAGTTGGAACATCGCTTCCAATTTTATTTAAAGATTGAGCAAATGCGGAACCACCTAATTTCATATCATCAGCCGAAAAATCCACATAATATATAGCACTGTTTTTCGCTTGCAAAACAGGAGATACAGTCTTCTTTACATCTTTTACTTCTGCACCGGCAGAAATAATTACTGTTCCGGGTGCAAGAATTTTCTTATCTCCATATTTTTGAGTCATTGAAAGACTATCCTTACCTGTTGGTATATTTATTCCTAAAGCACAAGCAAAATCACTACAAGATTTAACAGCACTATACAAAGCTGAATCTTCACCCTCATTTCTACAAGGCCACATCCAGTTTGCACTTAAAGAAACGCTCTTTAAACCATTTTTCAAGTTTGCACCTACTATATTAGTAAGAGCTTCTGCAATCGAAAGCACAGAACCTGCCTTTGGATCTGCCAATGCAGCTTGTGGTGCGTGTCCAATTGAAGTTGCAATACCACTCTTTCCTGTATAATCAAGAGCAACAACACCACAATCACTCAAAGGCAATTGTATTTCTCCTTGACATTGTTGGCGTGCAATACGTCCTGTAACGGAACGGTCGACTTTATTTGTCAACCAATCTTTACACGCTACAGCCTCAAGTTGTAATACATTTTCTATATATTCATTAAGTTTAGCAGACTCATATGTAACATTTTCTAATGTTCTTTCTTTTGTTACATCTCGCATAATAGTCTTTGGAGAGCTACCAAACATATCTTTCATTCCTAAATCAATAGGACGTACACCATCTTTTTGCTCAAAAACAAATCGGTCATCACCGGTTGTTTTTCCTACAATATAGAATGGAGCTCTTTCTCGTTCAGCAATCTTACGTATTTGGTCAATGTCCTTATCTTCCACAACCATTCCCATACGTTCCTGACTCTCGTTTCCTATTATTTCTTTAGATGATAGGGTAGGATCACCTACAGGCAATGCATCTATATCAATTTTTCCACCAGTAGCTTCCACAAGTTCCGATAGAGCATTTAAATGACCGCCGGCACCATGATCATGTATTGACACTATAGGATTGCTATCAGATTCTGCAAGCGTACGTATCACATTTGAAACACGTTTCTGCATTTCTGGATTAGCACGTTGAATTGCATTTAATTCTATAGCATTTGCGTATTGACCGGTGTTTACCGATGAAACAGCACCACCACCCATTCCGATACGGTAGTTATCACCACCCATCAACACAACATCTTGTCCCGGTTCGGGAGTTCCCTTGATTGCGTCACGTTTATTGGCAAATCCCACACCTCCGGCAAGCATTATCACTTTATCATACGCAAATTGTTCATTATTTTCTTCATGTTCAAACGTCAATAATGAACCACAGATTAGAGGTTGACCATATTTATTTCCAAAATCACTTGCACCATTGGAAGCCTTAATAAGAATTTCTTCCGGTGTTTGATACAACCATTTACGAGGAGGCATTGTACATAATTCCCAAGCTCGTTCAGCAGTCATACGCGGATATGATGTCATGTATACAGCGGTACCCGCAAGCGGTAAACTGGCTTTTCCTCCACCTAAACGGTCACGTATTTCACCACCTGATCCGGTTGCGGCTCCATTAAACGGTTCGACCGTAGTCGGGAAGTTGTGAGTTTCAGCTTTTAGTGAAATAACTGAATTTATATCTTTTACCTCAAAGTAATCAGGTTTATCTCCTGTCTTTGGGGCAAATTGTTCAATCTTTGGACCTTTAACAAAAGCTACATTATCTTTATATGCAGAAACAAGTCCGTTAGGATTCTCTTGCGATGTTTTCTTAATCATTTTGAACAACGACATAGGTTGTTCCTTTCCATCAATCACAAAAGTACCATTAAAAATCTTGTGACGGCAATGTTCCGAATTTACCTGAGAAAAACCGAACACTTCACTATCGGTTAATGGACGTCCTAGTTTTTCACTCAATCCCTTTAAATAATCAATTTCTTCAGGACTTAATGCAAGTCCTTCATTAACATTATATTCTTCAAGATTTTCAATATATACTATCTCGTCGGGAGTCTTTGTAATTGTAAAAATATTTTTGTTCAAACCATTATAAATGCGTTGCAACATTTTATCATGCTCAGGAGTTTCATTTCCAGCGTTAGTAAATTCTTCAATACGAGATATTCCGCTGATTCCCATATTTTGAGTTATTTCCACAGCATTTGTACTCCATGGCGTTATCATCTCACGACGAGGACCCACAAAAGTCCCTTTAACAGTTGACCCCGACAGAGCCTTTGCACCATCAAATAACCAATCAAATTTTTCCACTTCATTAGGGGATAGCTTATGATCTGATTCGACCGCAAAAACTGTTTTTGCTCCTTTTTTAAAGAACGTTATCATAATGTTATTATAGGATTTTTATATTACGTAATAATTATTGCAAAGTTAATGAAAATCTCGCAGAAAAACACTAATTTTGAACTGCAAAATAAAGATTTAATGATACAAGAATTCCAAATAAGAGTAAATCCCCGCATATCGGCAGTTGCAGAGGAGTTAAAATTATACATATCCACTCAAGAAAATATCGACATCAATAGGATTAAAGCTACACGTATAATAAAGCGTTCTATTGACGCCAGACAACGAAATGTGATGGTAAATCTAAAAGTGCGTATCTATATCGATGAAGAGCCTGACAATAAACCTCTTATAGAACCTGTTTTATATAAAAACGTATCACAAAAGCCATCGGCAATCGTTGTAGGAGCAGGTCCGGGCGGATTATTTGCAGCACTTAGACTTATCGAATTGGGAGTAAAACCCATTGTACTGGAACGTGGTAAAGATGTACAAGAAAGACTGCGCGATGTAGCAAGAATTTCCAGAGAAGGTATTGTCGACCCCAATTCCAATTATTGTTTTGGTGAAGGTGGAGCCGGTGCTTATTCCGATGGAAAATTATACACACGTAGCAAAAAAAGAGGGTCAATTGATAGAATTTTAGGTATATTTCATCAACATGGAGCAAGCGAGGATATTCTTATTGACGCACATCCACATATAGGAACCGATAAGCTACCGAAAGTTATCAAAGCTATGCGAGAAACTATAATTTCATGTGGTGGAGAGGTGCATTTTAACACTCTTGTGAACAATATTTTATTGAAAGATAAAGAGATTATCGGTGTTCAATGTGAAAATGGAAAAGAATTCATGGGTCCGGTTATTCTCGCTACCGGTCATTCTGCACGTGACATATATTCACTTCTCAAAGATAAAGCAATTAAAATTGAGGCAAAAGGAATCGCTATAGGGGTGAGATTGGAACATCCGCAACATGTAATTGACTGTATCCAATATCACAATCCTAATGGAAGAGGTAAATATTTGCCCGCTGCCGAATATAATTTTGTAACACAAGTTGACGGTAGGGGAGTCTATTCATTCTGCATGTGTCCGGGTGGTTTTATTGTACCTGCAGCCAGTGGGCAAAATCAATTGGTTGTAAACGGAATGTCGCCATCCAATCGAGGTACTCAATGGGCAAACTCCGGTATGGTGGTTGAAATTCACCCCGAAGATCTTGACAAAATTTACTCCCAATATGGCGAACTTGCCATGATGAAATATCAAGAAGATGTGGAACGCATGTGTTATGAAGCAGCAGCTTGCACGCAAAAAGCCGGAGCTCAACGCATGATTGATTTTGTAGAGGGACGCCCTTCTAAAGACCTGCCAAGAACATCTTATGCTCCGGGTATTCAACCATCTCGCCTTGATCAATGGATACCGAAATATATCAGCACACGTTTGCGAAAAGGCTTTAAAGTTTTTGGACGTACGGCAAAAGGATTTTTGACCAATGATGCAATTGTAATAGGCATGGAAACTCGCACCTCGGCTCCTGTACGAATTCCCAGAGATAAAGAATCCCTCAATCATATAGAGATTAAGGGATTGTATCCTTGTGGAGAAGGAGCGGGCTATGCCGGAGGTATAGTTTCCGCAGCTATTGACGGAGAACGTTGCGCCGAATGTCTCTTTGATGCTCTTAACACAAAATAGGATGTATACAAAAAAAGAATTTAATCCAAAATTAGAAAAAAAGAAAGCATATATTTCTTTGTTTTCTATAATAATATGTCAATTAATAAAGGGAGGTTCTATAAATTCAATTTACCATTAGCGAGTAGTCAGAACCTCA
>CAZTFX010000060.1:0-13253 GCA_964613095.1 uncultured Muribaculaceae bacterium
CAATTTTTGTAAAAAAAAAAGAGACTGCCAAACTTTCGTTGTTAGACAGCCTCTTTTTCTCTTATAACATAACATGTTTCATTTATGATTATTGCAATAATTCTTATACATTTCGAGCAGTTCCTCTCCTGTAATACCCAGACTTCTCACTTGATTGAAGAAGTAATCTATTTCATTATTCAGAAATAGTTCTTTTCGCACTTTAACAATGATACTTTTAGCATTAGGTGACACAAAATAACCTATTCCGCGTTTATTATATATCACTTCTTGAGATTGCAGGTAATCGTATGAACGCATTACCGTATTGGCATTCACCTCTACCATTGCAGCATATTCACGCACCGATGGTATTCGTTCATCTTCTCCATATTTACCATCCAAGACTTCATCACATATCCTATCGGCAATCTGAAGATATATGGCTTTATTATCCTTAAAATTCATATAAACCCTCTTTTAGAATAAACCACGAACTACTTGTGTCTTTTTATATCGATAATAGGCTATTACCCAGCATACCACAGTCATCGCTATCACCACACCATAGTAAGGATAAAAATCACCGATTCTCGGAGTTTCATCTACAATCGATGTAACCACGATCAAGAATATAATAGCAACCACTTGCGCTACGACATAGGTTTTTATGAATGAATAATTTGGCATAAAAGCACTCCCCACCATATATATGGCTTGATTCAAGAAATAGAATGAAACAAAAAATAAGACTTGCAGGCTTGCTCCGGCAACTTCAAAAGCTTTGAAAAATGGGAAAATTACTATGCCATCTATTTCCGGGAAAATCAATTTTAAACTAACACATCTCATTATATCGGCAAGAGTATAAACCACAACCAACGCTACATTATATAGAACAACAACATTTACCCACCGTACCATGTATTTCTCAAATTGAGATACAGGTAATGTAATGTCGGCTATTCGTCCTTGTTTTGTTCGCAATTTACGGAATGTAAACGAACCCACCAATGTTGACAGAAAACACGAAGTTATCATCATCACCGGTAATTCCATATAAGGAATTTCATTATATCTAATATTTCCTCCATTCTGGACAATTTTATCCATATAATTTAAAAACATATAATTAAGCCAAATAAACAAGAATGTCAATATACCCAAGACTGTAATTGTCGTAAACAGCCAAGCTTTCCAGTTCTCAACGAATTCATTACGATAAGCTAATGCAAATCGAGACCAACTAAATGTATTATTTTGTATAGTTTTCATTTCTGTAATTATTTCAAGTTAAACATACCTTTTATCTTATCACGTTCATATAATGCAGCATTAAACAATGTTTCAAGATTTATTTCACTTTCTTCGTTATCAAGGTTTTCCAGAATTAAACTGTTTCCATGAATCGATGATTGAGAATAAACTGCATTTTCGGTCAAGTCTCTACTAGAACTTTCAACAAAAAGTAATTTTCTACCTATTCTATCCACACTCTCATTTAAGAGTATCTCATTTTCATCCAATATCAGCACATGATGATAAGTTTATCAATATCTCTTATTTGATGTGTAGAAATCACTACCGTGCGATTTTCGTTAATTGCCGTAGCCATAAATTTACGGAATTGGCTTTTGCCGGGAATATCAAGCCCATTAGTAGGTTCATCCATAATAAGAAGAGATGTATCTGTGGCAAGTGCAAAACTCATAAACACTTTTTTCTTTTGTCCCATCGATAATGTGCCTAAATGGATCTTTTCCGGCATTTCAAAAACCTCAAGGCAACGTTTCATTTCGTCTTCACTGAATTTCGGATAAAAAGGGGAGTACATTTTTACATAATTTTCAAGTGTCACATTGGGCAGTTCAAATTCTTCAGGCACAATAAATATATCACTCAAAGTTTCAGGTAATCTTTTGCACACATCATTACCACGATATAAAACTTTTCCTTTCTGCGGAATCAGCAATCCCGAAATCAAATAGAGTAAAGTGGATTTTCCTGCTCCGTTTTTTCCCAATAGTCCATAAATCTTTCCGGCTTCAAGATTTAAAGAAAAGTCGCTAAGCACAGCTTTCTTGGACTTACGATAAGAATAACTTAAATTTTCAATTTTTACCATATTGATACTTATTTATTGGTTAATGAATTCATATCCTTTACACATTATAGTGCATTAGTATAATAGCACACTGCAAATGTAAGCATATTTTTTATTCCACAAAAGAATTTTCCGTTTTTTTTTGAAAAAATCATCAAAAAAGCAGATTATACAAAATATTTTAATAGACCGCTTCTTTCACCTTGATAAAACAAAAAACGATGCACATCTACTTGTACATCGTTTTAACAAATCAAGATTCAATAAATTTATCCTAAAAAGGTACCGGTTCTTCCCCTTTAGAAATCAAGAAATCTTCATTTCTCGGAGGTAAATTTTCCGGCATAGGTACGTTCATCATTTCCACTCCCCCACCGGCAGGCTCATCATCATTCATTTTTGAACCCATAGGTTCAATATTACCTCTGATAGATGTATAATTGTCGTCCCAGTTATCAAATCGTGCATACTGTCCTATAAAACGTAATTTAATATCATCTACAGAACCGCTACGGTGTTTTGCCACAATAAATTCGGCAAGACCGCGAATATCATTTCCTTCACTGTCCTCCGAAGCCTTGGTATAATATTCCGGACGGTGAATGAAACACACAATATCGGCATCTTGCTCTATCGCACCGGATTCACGCAAGTCGGAAAGTTGCGGACGCTTTCCATCAGTACGGCTTTCCACACTACGGTTCAACTGCGACAATGCTATTATAGGAATAGAAAGTTCTTTGGCAAGTTGCTTCAATGAACGAGATATCATACTCACTTCTTGTTCACGACTACCGAATTTCATGCCACTTGCATTCATTAACTGCAAATAGTCGATGATTATAATCTTTACACCATGTTCGCGTACAAGTCTGCGGGCTTTTGTTCGCAATTCAAATACTGAAAGACTGGGAGTATCGTCAATATATAACGGTGCGGAATAAAGCATTTTTATTTTCGTCATCAATTTATCCCACTCAAGTTGCGACAACTGCCCACTCTTGATTTTCTCACTTTCAAGTTCACATACATTACTTATAAGACGATTCACAAGCTGCAAATTGGACATTTCCAGAGAGAATATGGCAACCGGCTGATTGAAATTCACCGACATATTTTTAGCCATCGACAGCACGAATGCAGTTTTACCCATAGCCGGACGTGCCGCAATAATAATCAAATCGCTATCCTGCCATCCCGAAGTAAGTTTGTCCAGTTTATGATATCCGGTCTGTAATCCGCTTAATCCGCTTTCCCTATTAGCAGCATCCTCTATTTTCTTTATGGCTTCACTTATGACAGGGTCAATCTGGGTTACATCCTTCTTTACATTATGTTGAGTGATTTCAAAAAGTCTTCCTTCGGCTTCTTGCAAAAGGTCATCCACGTCATTGGATTCATCAAATGCTTTTGTCTCGATAGTAGAACAGAATGTAATAAGTTCGCGAGCCAAATACTTTTGTGCAACAATGCGCGCATGATATTCTACATTGGCTGCACTCGACACACGACCGGTAAGTTCGGATATGCGCAACGGTCCTCCCACATCTTCCAAATTACCATCAAGGCGTAATTGCTCGGTTACAGTAAGCATATCGATGGGTCGTTGCATAGCACCAAGCGATTGAATAGAAGCATATATCTTTTGGTTACGCACATCATAAAAGCTTTCAGGCTTTAGAATGTCGCATACCACCACATAAGCATCCTTTTCAAGCATTAATGCTCCAAGTACTGCTTCTTCCAAATCGGTATCCTGAGGTTGTAACTTACCCATTTCGAGAATAGCCTTATCTTGCTTACGCGACGAATTATAGTTGCTGTATGGTCTTTGTTCGTTTGCCATGATTTCAATTTCTGTTTTACGAGTGCAAAGTTAATTAATCACCTTTTATCACAAAAACTATTCACACTAATATTCCAAACATTTTTTTAGCATGCTGTTAACAATGTGATAATGTGAAAAGTATTTTGTAATTTTGCATTTCAAAATCATCAAAAATATGATAAAATTTCCTAACGCCAAGATAAATTTAGGACTTAACATCGTGAATCGTCGCCATGACGGATATCACGATATCGAAACCGTATTTTACCCTATCGCTTTGCAAGATGTGGTAGAAGTGGTTACAGCAAAGGGGAAAGAGTCCACTCTCACCACATACGGAAGAACCATCGATTGTCCGGTAGAAAAAAATTTGGTAATGAAAGCCTACCGTTTATTAGAGAAAGAGTTTAATCTTCCTCCTGTTGATATTTATCTGCATAAAAACATTCCCGATGGAGCCGGATTGGGTGGCGGATCTTCGGACGCAGCAAGTGTCCTGCTCATTCTGAATGAAATGTTTAATTTAAAACTTTCACAAGCCGAGTTGGCAATACGCGCAGCACGATTGGGTGCCGATTGTGCTTTTTTCATCTACAACAGTCCCATGATGGCTACCGGTATAGGAGATATTCTATCCCCCATCGATATAACATTAAAGGAAAAAGTTTTGCTTTTGATTAAACCGGATGTAAGTGTGCCTACAGCCGAAGCCTATTCAAAGGTTACACCTAAAAAAAGCGAAATTGAGCTCACTTCAATAATCAAAACTCCTATTGAAACGTGGAAAGAAACATTGAAAAATGATTTTGAACCCAGTGTATTCGCGGCACATCCGGAACTACACGAAATCAAGACAAAGATTTACGAATCGGGAGCTGTATATGCTTCTATGAGTGGCTCCGGCTCTTCTATTTTCGGTATTTTCGATAGTGCCAATATGGCAGAAAAAGCCAAAGAGCATTTCAACAGAATGAATGCGTATGTTATAAATCTCTAAAAGAAAACGTAACAAGCGGGATATTTGTTATCATTATGACATTTTGGCAATGTTTTTGCAATAGCAATATTGCACAAGGCAAATATGCCTATAAATTAATTTTTGAAAATAAAGAACACTATATATGAGTAACAAAGAAGATTTAAAAAACGAAGAAACAGTAAACGAAGTGGAAGATACAGTTGAAACAACCGAAAATGAAACTGTAAACGAAGAAAATGAGCAAGAACAACCTACCGAAACAACACCGGAGGAACGAATTGCCTCACTGGAAGCCGAATTAGAAAAAGAAAAGAAGGAATATATGTTCCTTATGGCAGAATTTGACAACTTCCGCAAACGTTCGTTAAAAGATAAGGCAGAAATAATCAAAAACGGAGCAGAAAGCGCAATGCGTAACATTCTGCCTATAATCGACGACTTTGACCGAGCACTTCAAGCCACAGCCACAAGTGAAGACGTTGCCGCTGTTCGCGAAGGCGTGGAACTCATCTATAACAAGTTCATAAAGTATCTTGAAAGCAACGGTGTTAAGGAAATGATTACAACCGGTGAAGCATTTGATGCCGACATTCACGAAGCCGTTACAACATTCCCTGCACCGAGTGAAGATTTAAAAGGAAAAATCATTGATACAGTTCAAAAGGGCTATTCAATCAATGATAAAGTATTGCGCCACGCCAAAGTAGTTGTAGGTCAATAATATTTTACTTTACAAAACAATTAAACAATGGAAAAAAGAGACTACTACGAAGTGCTTGGTGTTGCAAAAACTGCAACAGCCGATGAATTAAAGAAAGCATATCGTAAAAAGGCTATTCAATATCACCCTGATCGTCAACAGGACAAAAGCGAAGCTGAAAAAAAGGAAGCCGAAGAAAAATTCAAAGAAGCAGCCGAAGCCTATGACGTACTAAGCAATCCGGATAAGCGCGCACGCTACGATCAATACGGACATGCAGGAATGGGCGGTGCCGGTGGATTCGGTGGTTTTGGTGGTGGAGGAATGTCAATGGAAGACATCTTCAGCCACTTTGGAGATATTTTCGGTGGAAGTTTTGGCGGATTCGGTGGTTTTGGCGGTGGAAGCCGTCGTGGCTCTCGTCGTCGCCAGAATGTTGGAGATGACTTACGTATCACGGTACACGTAACATTAAAAGATGTAGCACACGGATTAACAAAAAAAATCAAGATTCCTCGTTACGTGGCTTGTACGTCATGTAACGGAACTGGAGCCGAAAACGGAACCGATTTCACAACATGCAGTGCATGTAACGGTAGCGGAACTCAGATTCGCACACAACAGACCATGTTTGGAATGATGCAATCTGAAACCGTTTGTTCTAATTGTCACGGAGAAGGTCGCATTATCAATCACAAATGTAAAGATTGCGGCGGAGAAGGTATCGTAAAGAATGAAGATGTTGTTACCATAAATATTCCGGCGGGAGTAGCACATGGAAACATGCTACGCATGCAAGGTAAAGGTAACGCACCGCGTCACGGTGGTATTTCGGGAGATTTGCTTATTGTAATAGCCGAAGATAAAGACCCTGAATTGATTCGCGATGAAAACAACATAATTTACAACTTGATGATAGACTTCCCTACCGCTGTTTTCGGAGGAAAAGTAGAAGTTCCTACTATCGACGGAGTTGCACGCGTAACAATAGAACCGGGAACTCAACCGGGTAAGGTTTTAAGATTAAAAGGAAAAGGACTTCCTTCTCCTAATTATTATGGAACAGGTGATGAATATATCAATATTTCGGTATATGTTCCCGAAACTCTTAATAAAGAAGAACGTGAAGCTATCGAAAAACTTCGTGACAGCGAAAACATCAAGCCTACCGAAGAAAAGAAAAAATCTATTTTCCAACGCATGCGTGATTTCTTCCAATAATTATAGATAACGATAATTTTAGTTTCTACTATAAGAATAAAAAGCGGCTTAATAGCCGCTTTTTATATATCATCAATGCTGATAAAGGAAACGTTTTATACTACGTTTGGGCGTTTTCTCAAATTCTTCTGCTTGCATTTTTACACCTGCAATTTTAGAATATGCCGGGAGTTCCTTATTTAATACAGAAACACTATCTTCCATTAATTTCCCTAAAGCAGCAAAATCCATACCTTGTTTTGCTCCATTTTCAATATCAGGATATATGAGAGCAATGAGTTTACCACCATCTTCAACAACAAGCGATTCACACACGTATGGAAGATTGTTTATCTTTTGTTCTATTTCTTCCGGATATATATTCTGTCCCGATGGACCTAAAATCATCGTTTTACTGCGACCTCGTAATCGTAAAAATCCTTCATCATCTATTTCGCACAAATCACCGGTATTCAACCAACCGTCTTTCATCACAGCTTCGGTTGCCTCATCATTTTTATAATAACCAAGCATCACATTATCGCCACGAACCCATAGTTCACCCGCTTCATGCTCACTGTTTCCATGAACAATTCTACCTTCCATTCTCTCTACGACCTTACCACAAGCACCCACAGGATTTATATTCCATGGAGCATAAGAGATAAGCGGACCACACTCGGTCATTCCATATCCGACTGTAAATGGGAAATTAATACGTTTCAAGAAATCTGCTACATCTTTATTCAGTGCGGCTCCTCCTATGATTATTTGTTTCAAATTTCCACCAAATGCCGCCTCAAGTTTTTCTTTTACCTTACCTAATAAGAAATCATCGACAAACGGTACTTTAAGCAACATACTCATAATGGGTTTTTCCAACATCGGGAATACTTTTGTCTTGATTATTTTTTCCAAAATAAGCGGAACAGAAATAATCACTTTGGGCTTAACCTGTGCAAAAGCGTCCATGATAATCTTTGGAGATGGAACACGTGTCAAGAAATATACGTGACACCCCAATGCCAAAGGGTGAAGCATTTCTATAACCAAACCAAACATGTGAGCAAGTGGCAACATACAGATGATTCCGTCACCGGCTTCCAGTATATGAAGATTTTCAATACAGAATTTAACATTGCTCCACAAAGCACGATGAGGAAGCATTACTCCTTTAGAAAATCCTGTTGAACCCGAAGTGTAGTTGATTAAAGCCAATTCTTCAGCTTCCGGTTCATGATATTTTACATCTTCTTTAGTAAAACGTTCAGGATATTTTCGTCCAAACAGCTCATTCAGTGTTTGACGAGCCGACGTCAATTCATCACTACGTGAATATAATAAAGAATAATCGCTTACTTTCAACACACCGACAAGTTCAGGCATACTTGATATATCCAAGTTTTCCCATATCGATGAATCGAGAAACAACAACTTCGCTTCACTATGGCTTACCAAATGATGTATATTATCAGGCTTAAACTCATGTAAGATAGGTACTGTCACAGCTCCATAGGTAATTGAAGCTATTATGGCAATCGACATTTGAGATGAATTTTTACCACATGTGGCAATCTTATCACCCTTTTTGATTCCTGAATTTTCAAATAAGATATGCAATTTTGCAACTTTCCTCGCAATATCACGATATTGAAACGAAACTCCATTAAAATCGGTCAAAGCCAACTCTTCCCAATTCTTTTTAATGGATTCAGCCAACATATAATTTAGTGAATGGTCCATAAATTTCTACTTTTTTGATATTAGACTATTAATAAGCATAAAAGGTTACATTTTCACCTCTGTTTTATGCCTTATTTTGACAATATACTATAAATATACACCAAAAGTAACAAACATCTTGCTAAAAAACAAGATGTTGCTACTTTTATTCTTTTTTCTTCTTCGTTCTTCCACTTTTTTTCAATGCTTCGGCAATAATCCATTGAAGCTGTCCATTCGTAGAACGAAATTCATCGGCAGCCCACGCTTCAATTGCATTCATAGTATCAACGTCGATGCGCAACACAAATGATTTCATTCTTGACTCTTTTTTGCCATTTTCTGCCATTTTTTAATGGTTCAATGTTCCTGTATTAATCACCGGCTGTGCCGATTCATCGGCACAAAGAACCACAAGCAAATTACTTACCATTGCTGCTCGCTTTTCTTCATCAAGTTCAATTCCTTCATGTCCAAGTTTGTCTAGCGCCAACTTAACCATAGATACTGCACCTTCTACAATCTTTTCTCGTGCAGCAATTACGGCAGTTGCTTGTTGACGACGCAACATAACAGCAGCGATCTCCGGTGCATAAGCTAGATAATTCAAACGAGCTTCTTGCACTTCAATCCCGGCAAATTCAAGACGTTCATTAAGTTTTGCAACAAGTTGATCGTTTATTTCAGCCCCACCTGAGCGCAATGTCAATTCTTCATCATCTGCAGTACTATCTTTATTATCATCGTATGCATATAGCCCGGCAAGTTCTCGTAAAGCTGCATCACTTTGTATACGTACATACTTTTCGAAAGCATTCATTCGCATTGCAGCTGTTGTTCCTGCTGCACCACTCACAGCACCGGCTATGCTTTGTGCATCAATTTCAAACATCGCCTTATAGGTATCTTTTAACTTCCACACCATTACAAGACCTATAAGTATTGGATTTCCTTCCTTATCGTTTACCTTTATTGGTTCTGCATCTAGATTTCTTGCACGAAGTGTAAGTTTTTTGCAAGACATAAATGGATTAGTCCAGTAAAAACCATGTTTTGTAAATGTGCCTTTATACTTACCAAAAAATATCATTACAATCGCTTCATTCGGTTCAAGCGTGAAAAAACCAAATAACCCAACAAAATCTAAAATCAACAGACCAATTCCACCTCCGATTAACCAACCGGCATACTTTTCAGCATCCGCACCTTGCACTATCATATATACACCAAGTGCTACCAATCCTACGAACACGACCAATCCTACAAATCCATTCATGTGGAATCCGGAATAACTCAATTCTTTCTTTTCTTCTTTTTCCATATTATCAGTCTTTAAAAATAATATCATTTTGATATCACAAAGATATATACATTTTTCTAAACAACAAAAAAATCATTAAAAAACTTTTATCGGATTTGATAAAAAAACATAGAACTAATCAAGTTATCCCCGATTAGTTCTATAATCATTATCATATTTTGACAATTTTATATCACAGTGTGTTCCACTAGTATCTTCACTCCCATAAACAAAAGTACCACACCACCTGTAAATTCTGCTTTAGACTTATATTTAGCCCCAAATATGTTACCAATTTTCAATCCTACTGCAGAAAATGCAAATGTAATTATCCCTATCAAAGCAATTGAAATCCATAAATCTACACACAAGAAAGCAAAAGAAACGCCAACAGCTAACGCGTCGATACTAGTTGCAACTGCAAGCATCAACATGGTACGAAACGAGAAATCATCATCATGCTTATCGTCCTCTTTAGAAAATGAATCCCTTATCATATTAAATCCGATGATACCAAGAAGAAAAAATGCAACCCAGTGATCAAAATCACTCACAACCGCAGTAAATGTAGCTCCAAGCAAATAACCAATCAATGGCATCAACGCTTGAAAACCTCCAAACCACAAACCAACACTTAGCACATGTCGCAACTTTATTTGTTTCAAAGATAAGCCCTTACCTATCGATACTGCAAATGCATCCATCGACAATCCTATTGCGATTATTACCAATTCTATTATTCCCATTTTTCTTTAGTTCAAAACACTGATTACAAAAATAAGGATTATAAATGAAAAACTCCCCATGAAAAGATCATAGGGAGTAAATCTGGAATCATTTTAAATAATTGTTTATTTTGCCAAAATAAGAGCTGTGCGAGGTGCTACAGTAAGTTTTCCACCATTGTTTTTTCCCAATCCGGCTTCATCTACTTTACCATCTTTCACGACAACAGTCCAGTTTCCTTCAGGTACTTCTACTTCGTTAGCTTTTGCTGCTCCATTCAATATCACCTTAATTTCAGACCAACTATCACCATTTGCATTATTTTTGATAGAATATGAAATAAGATTTGGCTCGGTAATACTATCAAACACAATATTTTTTGCCACATCTTCGGCTGTTGTCATTCGGAATGCCGGGTGAAGTTTACGCAGATTGATAAGCCCCTTGTAATAATCAAACACGTCGCGATATTGCTTCTTCTGATTCCAATCGATGGCATTGATTGAGTCAGGAGAATTATAAGAATTATGTACTCCCTTCTTATTACGGAACACTTCCTCTCCGGTAAAGATAAATGGAATACCTTGTGACGTAAACACTATTGTTTGAGCCAATTTAGCCACTGCTATACGTTCTTCTTCGGTAGCCTTTGGCATTGATTTACCAAGTTTATCGGTTAAACACAAGTCATCATGACAAGACACATAATTAACGACCTGTACCGGATGATTTGCATAACCGAATTTTGAATTATTACACTTTGTGAAATCTATTTGAGGATGAGCTGTGGCTCCAACTATACCAAACTTCACTGTTTCTTCGTTACCCGGCTTGCCTGAAGCAAATCCCGGATCACCGGCATTGCTATAATGACCTTTCACAGCGTCACGAATATCGTCACTGAACACGGCAATTGCAGGCATTTTACCTACATGTTCTTTCAAGGCACGACGTTCTACCGGAAGAGGCGAATCTCCGGCAGTCCAACCCTCACCGTAAATAATCACGTCAGGACGGATAGCACGTGCGGCATCTGCTATGGCATTCATTGTTTCAATGTCGTGAATAGCCATCAAGTCAAAACGGAAACCATCGATATGATACTCAGTCAACCAATATTTAATGGAATTTACCATAAAATTACGCATTTGCAGACGGTCACTAGCTGTTTCATTTCCACAACCGGAAGCGTCACTAAACAAACCATCTTCACGTTGGCGATAATAGTAACCCGGAGCTGTCAATTCAAAATTACTCCCTTGGGTAATACCTGTGTGATTATACACCACATCCATAATCACACCAATCCCTGCTTTATGCAACGCCTGAATCATAAGTTTCATTTCGCGTATGCGAGTTTCAGGACATGCCGGATTAGTTGAATAAGAACCCTCCGGAACATTATAATTGATAGGGTCATATCCCCAATTATATTTATTTGCCGTTAGTTGTGTTTCATCTACACTGTTATAGTCATAAGACGGAAGTATGTGTACATGTGTCACACCCAATTCTTTCAAATGATCAATACCGGTCTTTTCTCCATTAAGCGACAACGTACCGTTTTCCAACATTGCCAAAAACTTACCCTTATTTGTGATACCGGAATTGGAATGAACCGAGAAATCACGATGGTGCATTTCATAAATAACAGCATCGGTATTATGAGCAAGAGAAGGACCTTTATCTGTTTCCCATCCCTTAGGATTAGTTGCTTTAAAGTCTATAATAGCACCACGCACGCCATTCACGCCCACAGCCTTAGCCCACACACCGGGAGTTTCATCTAGCCACTTTCCATCAATCATCACTTGAAAGGTATAAAACTTACCCATATAATCCCCTTTCAAAGAAGTCGTCCATGTTCCATTCGACTTATCGGCAATCATCGCATGACGGCTTACGGCTACACCACCAAACCCGTTTTCATAGATGTTTACAGCAACCGAATCAGCCATAGGCGACCATAACTTGAAGTTACAAACGCCGGAATTGACAACAACACCTAAATCATCTTCTGCATAAGTAGGATAATTGGCATAGTCGGTAATACTTGTTGGCTGAGCAATCATTTCGTTTGAATCAGTTTTTGTGCTTGTTTGGCAGGCAGTCATTGCAGACAATCCCGCCGTTGCAATACATAGGTTAATAGTTAATTTTTTCATAAAAATTTATATAAATTCCAGTTTTAAGTCTCAAAAAACACCACATAGGTTCCTTATATCCGCAAAGATACACAATCCTCCCAACTCCCACAATCATTTATTAATCTATGACACTACTGTCCACTAAAAAAAGTGGGCGATTAAAAATTAAATAAACTTGGTTCACTAGAACCGAATCGTTCATTGACATTGTTGATATTTGATTTGTCGAAGAGATCTCGCAGATGAGTTTTGTCAGTAAGAGAGATTCCTATGATTTGCAGAATTTCATAAACTGACCGTTCGAGTTTCATGTCGTGCTTTACAATTACCACCAGACAGTAAGTGATTATAGCACAATAGATTTGTATTCTTACGGCATTCTCGCTTGTGCCCCAAAACTTCTTTATTTTGAGGTGCTGCTTGAGCCATTTGAAGAATAATTCTATACTCCATCGGTTGCGATAAAGTTCTGCTATCACAAGGGCAGGAAGAGAAAAATCATTCGTCAGAAATACGAACTCTCGATCCTGTTCTTCATCGTAGTAAACCACTCTTCTAAGAGGAATCG
>CAZTFX010000061.1:0-13133 GCA_964613095.1 uncultured Muribaculaceae bacterium
CTTTTATTACAAATATTGCTTAAAACACCTTTTTTCACTATTAAAATAGCTTAAAATAGAGTAATTATGTATCGTTATATTGAAATAATAATATACTTTTACAGCGAAAATAAAAAGTTAATTTTTAACTATTCAAAATTTAAAAGCAAGTTTAATTTAACATTATAAGATTATGAAAACAACAGGTAAATTATTTTTAGCTCTAATTGCAGCGGCTGTACTTGGTTCAACCTTGACTGTTGTTGCCGAAAACTATTATGTAAAGAAAGAAGACAAAAATTTTATACGCACAAGCAGTCGAATCCCATCTAGTGATACCGACTTCACGGCAGCTGCCGAAAGCACAATAAACAGCGTGGTTAGTATCAAGACTTATGCTAGTATTCAACGTCAACAATATCAGGGTAATCCTTATTTTGACCCTTTTGAATTTTTCTTCGGTCCCGGCTATGGAAGCAGTACTCCTCGCCGTCAACAACCACAGCAACAACAGCAGGAAGAAGAAAAACTGCAACCATTGGGATTAGGTTCAGGAGTTATTATTTCTCCTGATGGATATATCGTGACCAATAACCACGTTATCAGCAAAGCCGAGAAAGTGGAAGTAACACTCAATAATAATGAGAAATATACCGCCAAAGTAATTGGTTCCGATGAAAACACCGACCTCGCATTGCTTAAAATCGACGCAAAAGAACTAAGTGCAATTACTTTCGGTGATTCCGACGCATTAAAAATCGGAGAATGGGTTCTAGCCGTAGGTAATCCGTTTGGATTCACATCTACTGTTACAGCAGGTATAGTTAGTGCCAAGGCACGCAACATAGGTGAAGCAACATCGCAACGAGCAAACTCCATTGACTCATTCATACAAACCGATGCTGCAGTCAATCAAGGCAATAGCGGTGGCGCTCTTGTTAACATCAATGGCGAATTGGTAGGTATCAATACTGCCATCTATTCAAAAACCGGAAATTATGCAGGATATTCGTTCGCAATACCGTCATCTACCGTAAATAAGGTAGTAAAAGACTTAAAAGAATACGGTAGCGTACAAAGAGCTGTACTCGGTGTAACCTATCAACCTCTTAATGCAGAACTGGCAAAAGAAAAGAACATCACAGCAACAACCGAAGGTCTGTATGTGGCAAGCGTGAGTGATCGCAGTGCGGCAATGCAAGCAGGCTTGAAAGAAGGTGACGTTATAACCAAGATTAATGGAGCAACGGTGAAAAGCAGCGGACAAATCATGGAACAAATGAATCGTCTTCGTCCTGGAGACAAGATTGAAATCACCTATATTCGCGATAACAAGACACATACTACCACTGCAACCCTACGCAATGATCAAGGTAGCACCAAATTAACAAAGAATTCAACGGTGTCAACACTAGGTTGCGGATTCCTTACCCTAACAGATGAAAAGAAAAAAGAACTTGAAATAAGCAACGGTGTAGAAGTTGTAGGAGTAAAAGCAGGTAAATTCCGTAATGCAGGAATTAAAGACGGTTTCATTATTCTTGAAATCAACAATACTCCGGTAAACAGTCGCGAAGACGTTGAAAACATCTATAATTCGATTATGCGCAGTCCAAGCAAGCGTAAAGTAATGCTTGTGATAGGTATTCACCCTAACGGAACCGAAGACTACTACGCAGTTAATCTCGCTGACTAAAATTTTAATTTCTATCCGTATAAAACGCAAGTTAAACTAAATAACTTGCGTTTTTTGTTAATCTTTCACAAGCGACACAATAATAATCACACATTTTGTGTTATTTCTCATAGAAGACAATAAAACTACAACAACGATAGCCAATTTTGTGATAAAACATTAGATTTTCTCGTAAAAATACACTATCTTTGCATGCTTAAAATTCTCTTAAGATAAAATGAGACAATTAAAGATTACTAAATCAATCACCAATCGAGAAAGTGCTTCACTCGACAAATACCTTCAAGAAATCGGTAGAGAGGAACTTATTACCGTTGAAGAAGAAGTAGAGTTGGCACAAGCAATCAAAAAAGGTGACCACGCAGCATTGGAGAAGTTGACTCGCGCCAACCTCCGTTTCGTTGTTTCTGTAGCAAAACAATACCAAAATCAAGGATTAAGTCTTCCCGACTTGATTAACGAAGGTAATCTAGGCTTGATTAAAGCAGCACAGAAGTTTGATGAAACACGCGGTTTCAAATTCATCTCTTACGCAGTGTGGTGGATTCGCCAGTCTATTCTGCAAGCATTAGCTGAGCAGTCTCGTATTGTACGACTTCCATTAAACCAAGTTGGATCACTAAACAAGATTGGTAAAGCGCTTTCAAAATTTGAGCAAGAGAATGAACGCCGTCCATCAGCCGAAGAGTTGGCAGAACAACTCGAAATTCCGGTTGACAAGATTTCTGATACATTGAAAGTATCGGGTCGCCACATTTCTGTAGATGCACCATTCGTAGAAGGTGAAGATAACAGCCTTCTCGACGTGCTTACAAACGACGATTCTCCTATGGCTGACTCCTCCTTGAATCAAGAATCTTTGTCTAAGGAAGTTGACCGCGCACTCAACCAATTGCATGAACGTGAACGCGACATTTTAAAAATGTTCTTCGGTATAGGTTGTCAGGAAATGACACTTGAAGAAATCGGAGCAAAATTTGACTTGACACGTGAACGTGTGCGACAAATCAAAGAAAAGGCGATTCGCAGGCTCAAAGGACAAAAAAGCCGACTACTTAAGACTTACTTGGGAGATTGATTCTCCTATATTTAATTGCTAAGCGTTCAATCCACCACGATTGGACGCTTTTTTTATTTATAAATAGATTAAAATGATTTTCAACGTTTTTTTGTGCGTAAACGTTTATATATCAAAAAGAATCACTATATTCGCAAAAGAATCAAGACAAAAATATGAAATTGATTGAATTAAACATACAAAAAATCATTGAATTGTGTAAAAAACACAAAGTCAAATCACTTGCCGTATTTGGGTCTATCCTTACCGATAAATTCAATGACAATAGTGATGTGGATTTACTTGTAGATTTTAATTCTGAAATTACACATCACAATTATACCGATAATTTCTTTTCATTATATTATGCACTACGTTCATTGTTTGGCAGAGAAATTGATTTAGTAGATAGTACTTCAATAAAGAACCCTTATTTCAAAGACGAACTTAATGAAACAAAACTTTTAATTTATGGATAGAAAAGTTCTTAAATATTTAAGTGACATATATTCTTCCATTCTTGAAATTGAATCATTCATGGAAGACCGTCCAAAAGAATATGAAACATTCTGCAATGATACTCTTTTTAGAAGAGGTGTTGAAAGAAATATTGAAATAATGGGTGAGGCAATGAATCAGGTTTTAAAAATAATACCCAACATACCTATTACATCTGCACGAAAAATTGTTGATACTCGAAATTTTGTAATACATGCTTATGATTCTTTACGACCGGATATTCTATGGAGCATTGTCATAAACAATATGCCTTTATTAAAAAAAGAAGTGGCTCAACTACTAAAATCTTAACAACCATATTTAATTGCTAAGCGTTCAATCCACTCCGATTGGACGCTTTTTCATTCTATTCTTCTAAATTGAAAGCAAACGAGTGGATTTTATTTATATTTTATCACAATTAGCAATAAAAAAGTGTCATTTATTTTGCAGAAATCAATTATATCACTAAATTTGCAAAAACTAAATGAGAAGTTCATGATTAGCAATTTATCAAACATTATTATTTCCATTATTCTGCTGCTGGGTATAATTATCTTGCAGTGAAAGGTTATATATTAGTGATTGATAGATTTTGCAAAGTAAGAAACAATACAACTCTACGATATACGACCTTTCTCCTACCACAAGAAGGGTCTTTTTTATTTTAGTATAATACAAAACATATAAATATGAGTGATAGACTTTTTATTTTTGACACTACTCTAAGAGACGGCGAACAAGTTCCCGGCTGCCAGCTTAACACTGTGGAAAAAATCCAAGTGGCAAGAGCACTTGAGGAATTAGGCGTAGATGTTATCGAAGCCGGATTCCCCGTATCAAGTCCGGGTGATTATAATTCTGTAATTGAAATATCCAAAGCGGTTACTTGGCCTACTATTTGTGCATTAACAAGAGCCGTAGAAAAGGATATCGATGTAGCAGCCGAAGCACTACGTTATGCAAAACGTAAGCGTATTCACACCGGTATAGGTACATCCGATTACCATATTAAATATAAATTCAACAGTACACGTGAAGAAATACTTGAACGTGCCATTGCTTGCGTTAAATACGCAAAAAAGCATGTTGAAGACGTTCAATTTTATGCTGAAGATGCTGGACGTACCGACAACGAATATCTTGCACGCGTAGTAGAAGCTGTAATTAAAGCAGGTGCAACTGTCATCAACATACCCGATACTACCGGTTATTGCCTACCTGCAGAATTTGGTGCAAAGATTAAATATCTAATTGACCATGTAGATGGTATAGACAAAGTTACTATCGCTACACATTGCCATAATGATTTAGGAATGGCAACCGCCAACACCATTTCAGGTATTCTTAATGGTGCTCGTCAAGCTGAAGTGACAATCAACGGTATAGGAGAACGTGCCGGCAACACTTCGCTTGAAGAAGTGGCTATGATATTCAAGAGTCACAAAGAGCTAGGTATTACAACCAATATCAATACTCCAAAGATATACAAGACCAGCAAGATGGTGTCAAGTCTTATGAATATGCCGGTACAAGCAAACAAAGCGATTGTAGGTCGCAATGCCTTTGCACATTCATCGGGTATTCATCAAGACGGTGTATTGAAAAATCGCGAAAGTTATGAAATAATAGATCCTAAAGATGTGGGTATAGAAGATCCAAACTCTATCGTACTTACAGCTCGTAGTGGGCATGCTGCATTAAAACATCGTTTCCAAGTTCTTGGTATCGAAATGGATAAAGAAGCACTGGATCTTGCATATCAAGAATTCTTGAAACTTGCCGATCGTAAAAAGAATATCACCGATGATGACATTCTTGTACTTGCCGGCAAGCACCGCGATAAAGACGCACGTATTAAACTTGAATATCTGCAAGTTACATCCGGTGTTGGAGTTCGTTCGGTAGCCAGCGTAGGTTTGAGTATTGCAGGCGAGAAATTTGAAGCATGCGCAACCGGTAACGGTCCTGTCGATGCGGCAATCACTGCCATCAAACAAATAATACACCGCAACATGATTGTTCAAGAATTCTTAATTCAGGCAATAACACGTGGAAGCAACGATGTGGGAAAAGTTCACATGACAGTGGAACATGATGGAAACCATTATTATGGATTTTCGGCAAATACCGACATAGTAGCAGCTTCTACCGAAGCGTTCCTTGACGCAATCAATAAATTTGTACATTAGTAATTCAATCACATAAAATAAATTCATTGTTATGAACACTTTATTTGACAAAATATGGGATGCTCACGTAGTGAATCTTATTCCCGGTGGACCATCTCAATTATACATTGACCGCCATTATTGTCACGAGGTAACAAGCCCTCAGGCATTTGCCGGATTAAGAGAACGCGGAATAAAAGTTTTTCGTCCTGAAAAAACATTCTGCTCCCCCGACCATAATATCCCTACCCTTCACCAAGATCAACCTATACAAGATCCTGTTTCTCGCAACCAAGTAGAAACATTAACAAAAAATGCCAATGAATTTGGTGTCACTTTATATGGTTTAGGTCATCCTAAGAATGGTATTATCCATGTTATCGGTCCTGAAAACGGTCTCACTCTACCCGGCTACACAATTGTGTGCGGCGACAGCCATACCTCAACACACGGAGCTTTTGGCGCAGTTGCATTTGGTATAGGAACCAGTGAAGTGGAAATGGTACTTGCATCTCAATGTATTTTGCAACCCAAGCCCAAGACAATGCGCATTAACGTAAACGGTAAATTAAAACCATTTGTTACGGCAAAAGATATAGCACTTTATATAATCAGTAAAATGACTACAGGCGGTGCTACCGGTTATTTTGTAGAGTATGCCGGAGAAGCCATTCGCAACCTTTCTATGGAAGAACGCATGACAGTGTGTAACCTTAGCATTGAAATGGGAGCTCGCGGAGGTATGATTGCACCCGATGAAACCACATTTGAATATGTAAAAGGACGCGAATTTGCCCCTAAAGGTGAAGATTGGGATAAAGCTGTAGCATATTGGAGAACTCTTAAAAGTGACGATGATGCGGTTTTCGATAAAGAAATAAACTTTGACGCAGCCGACATCAATCCACGTATCACTTATGGAACAAATCCCGGTATGGGCATGGGAATTGAAGATACAATACCTACAATTGATGAAATAGATGAAGCCGGAAAGATTTCTTTCCAAAAATCGCTTGATTATATGGGCTTCAAAGCCGGTCAAAAATTGGAAGGACACAAGATTGACTACGTATTTTTAGGTTCTTGTACTAATGGACGTATTGAAGATTTTCGCGTATTTGCCAATTTCGTAAAAGGCAAGAAAAAAGCCGATAATGTAACCGCTTGGTTAGTACCCGGTTCTTGGGGAGTAGATAAACAGATTCATGAAGAAGGCATCGATAAGATTCTGGAAGAAGCAGGGTTCGAATTACGTCAACCTGGCTGTTCGGCATGTCTTGCAATGAACGAGGATAAAATACCTGCCGGCAAATATGCTGTATCTACATCAAACCGCAACTTTGAGGGTCGTCAAGGTCCGGGTTCACGCACAATTCTAGCAGGTCCGCTTGTTGCAGCAGCAGCAGCCATCACAGGTAAAATTACTAATCCGGCAAAAATCTAAAAAATCACTATTATGAAAGATAAATTTGTAACATTCTCATCTACATGTATTCCTCTTCCAATGGAGAACGTAGATACAGATCAAATAATTCCGGCACGTTTCCTTAAGGCTACATCACGTCAAGGTTTTGGAGATAATCTTTTCCGCGATTGGCGTTACGACAAAGATGGAAATCCTATTTCTTCATTCGTTTTAAACGATCCTACATATAGCGGAACAATTCTAGTGGCAGGCAAAAACTTCGGTTCAGGTTCTAGCCGTGAACATGCTGCTTGGGCTGTGGCAGGCTATGGCTTCAAAGTTGTTGTCTCTAGTTTTTTTGCCGATATTTTCAAAAACAACGCATTAAATAATTGTGTACTTCCTGTTGTGGTAAGTGAAAGTTTCTTAGCTTCACTTTTCGCCTCTATCAAAACTAATCCGCAAACTAAAGTAACAGTTAATTTGGAAGCTCAAACTATAACAAACGAAGCAACAGGCGAAAAAGAATCGTTCGACATTAACCCATACAAGAAAAATTGTCTTCTACAAGGTTATGACGATATAGATTTTCTATTGAGCAAGAAAAGCGATATTGAAGCATGGGAAAAGAACCATAAATAACATATCCATACTACAATCTACAAATGCAAATTGAACTATTAGATACAACTCTACGTGATGGGGAACAAACTTCAGGTGTTAGTTTTTCCCCATCAGAAAAGCTATCGATTACAAAACTGATTCTGACGGAGCTTAATGTACCTCGTATCGAAATTGCCTCGGCGCGTGTATCTTCCGGCGAACATGAATCGGTTGCAAAGATATGCGATTGGGCAAGACATACAGGCAATCTACACCGTATAGAAATTCTAGGTTTTATTGACAACGGAATATCTATAAAATGGATTAAAGATGTAGGAGGTAAAGTAATAAATTTACTTGCAAAAGGTTCGGAAAAACATTGTCGTCTTCAATTGAAGAAAACACCGGAAGAACATTGGGAAGACATCAAAAGAGAAGTAAGTCTTGCTACCAATGAGGGACTTGATGTAAATATTTATTTGGAAGATTGGTCCAACGGAATAACCAAATCACCACAATACGTGTATGATATGGTTGAAACTTTGAAAAATCTACCGATAAAGCGTTTTATGCTTCCCGATACACTCGGAATAATGAATCCAAATCAGGTTTTTGAATATTGTAAGCGCATGGTAACTCGTTTTCCCGAGTTACACTTCGATTTTCACGCACACAACGATTACGACCTAGCCACATCCAACTCTTTTGCAGCCGGATTGGTTGGAGTAAAAGGATTACATTGCACAATCAATGGATTGGGGGAACGTGCCGGAAACGCCCCTATGTCAAGTGTTGTGGCTGTCGTTCATGACATGCTTAAGATTCTAACAGGCGTTGATGAAACCAAAATAAACAAAATAAGTCATATTGTAGAAGCTTTATCCGGTGTAATTGTACCTTCCAATAAACCGATTATCGGAGATAACGTATTTACTCAATGCGCAGGAGTACATGCCGACGGAGACTCAAAAAACAACCTTTACTTTAATGATCTTCTACCGGAACGTTTTGGGCGTGAAAGAGAATATGCACTCGGTAAAACGTCAGGAAAAGCCAATATCAAGAAAAATCTTGAAGCATTGGGAATTGAATTGAATGAGGAAGATATAAAGAAGGTAACACAACGCATTATTGAACTTGGTGACAAGAAAGAAATCGTTACCCAATCGGATCTGCCATATATCGTTGCCGACGTTGTAAAGCATAACATCCAGCAAAACCACGTAAAAGTGGTAAATTATGCACTCAGTCTATCACAAGGATTGCGACCTACAGCAACAGTAAAATTAGATATCGACGGAACGGAATATCAGCAGAGTGCGGTGGGTGATGGTCAATACGACGCATTTGTAAAAGCGGTAAAACGCATTTATAAAGACAACCTCAACCGTAAATTTCCTCTATTAACCAATTATTCCGTTACAATTCCACCCGGAGGTAGAACCGACGCTTTGGTACAAACAAATATCAATTGGGACTATGAAGGTCATCTTATCAAGACCAGAGGTCTTGATGCCGACCAGATTGAAGCCGCCATACAAGCAACCATCAAAATGTTGAATATTATTGAAAATTTTTAATTAGAACAAACAATATGAAACTAAAAATTGCAGTCCTTCCCGGAGACGGTATAGGACCGGAAATATCAAAACAAGGAGTAGATGTAATGACCGCCGTTTGCAATAAATTCGGTCATGAAGTATCTTACGAATATGCCATTTGCGGAGCCGATGCTATTGATAAAGTAGGAGATCCTTTTCCTGAAGAAACTTATCAAGTATGTAAAAATGCCGATGCGGTATTGTTCTCTGCTGTTGGTGATCCAAAATTTGACAACGACCCTACAGCAAAAGTTCGTCCGGAACAAGGACTTCTTGCAATGCGTAAGAAATTAGGTCTTTTTGCAAATATTCGCCCGGTGCAAACCTTTGCATGTCTGCTTCACAAGTCTCCCCTACGTCCCGAACTGGTCGAAGGAGCTGATTTCATCTGTATTCGCGAATTAACAGGAGGTATGTATTTCGGCGAAAAGTATCAGGACAACGATAAAGCATACGATACCAACTTCTATACACGTCCTGAAATTGAACGTATTTTAAAAGTTGGTTTTGAATATGCAATGAAACGCAATAAGCACCTTACTGTCGTAGATAAAGCCAATGTGCTTGCTTCAAGTCGTCTATGGCGACAAATAGCTCAAGAAATGGCACCCCAATATCCTGAAGTAAACACCGATTACATGTACGTGGACAATGCTGCTATGCGCATGATTCAAGATCCTAAATTCTTTGATGTAATGGTTACGGAAAACACTTTCGGAGACATACTTACAGATGAAGGTTCTGTAATCAGCGGTTCTATGGGATTATTACCTTCTGCTTCAACCGGAGAAAGTACACCAGTATTTGAACCTATTCACGGTTCATGGCCACAAGCAAAAGGACTGAATATCGCCAACCCATTGGCTCAAATCTTATCTGTAGCTATGCTATTTGAATATTTTGATTTGAAAGAAGAAGGAGCTATGATTCGTAAAGCTGTTGACGCTTCACTCGACGCAAATGTGCGTACCCCCGAAATACAAGTCGAAGGTGGAGCCAAATATGGAACAACCGATATCGGTGCATGGATTGTTGACTACATCAACAAAGCCTGACAAGCTCTATAGTCACACACACAACAAGAATGTCCTGCCTAAATTACAGGACATTCTTGTTTATAATCCTTATTATTTTCAAAAAAAATTTGTGGTTTAAAATTAATCTAGTTTTAAAGATAATTGCCGGTTTCAAGTCAATATATTTAACTCTTCTGTTGCACATACCTCATTCTGCCACAATACGATTGGACTTACTTGAATGTCGGCTATATTTTGGATAATGCTATATGTTTCATATTCATTTGAACAAAAGCTGAAATATATGGTAGCAACTCGTTCTCCTTGCATATACCTGAATTCAATTCCTCTAATACCCAAATATTCATCAAATTTACAACTAAATTCTTCGAGAGTATTACAATCCTTCACAAGTTTCGACAACCATTCAAAACGTTTACGCATCATTTCTATACGTTTCGTGCGTGACATATTACCAAAATCCATTTATTCTGCAGCTTTGAAGTTAAATATTGGTTTGATGATATTTACGACATCAACAGTATCTGTGATATTTCCTAAAATTTCATTCATGGGTTTATACACCATAGGTGATTCATCTTTGGTAGCTTCGGTCACGGTTTCACTATATATACCGGTCATCGATTGAGTAAAATCAGTCATATTTATTTGCTTGAATGCCTGACTACGACTCATTACACGCCCTGCTCCATGAGGTGCCGAACAGTTCCAATCTTCATTGCCTTTACCTATACAAATCAATGAGCCATCACGCATATTCATAGGTATAATGCATTTTTCGCTTTCACGAGCAGATATGGCACCTTTTCTAATGATGTTATCATCACCAATGTAATTGTGTACACTCTCAAATGGATTATAAGGCACTTCGGCATAACCACTTTGTACCAGAAAATCAAGAAGCAAATCAACTATCAGTTTGCGATTGATTACTGCCCACTGCTGACACATACGCATATCATGAAGATAATCCTCCCGAAAATTTCCTTCCAAATAAGACAGTTCCGCCGGAATCTCAGGCTTACGCATTTTGAATGAATTATGAAGATTTCTTATCACTTCCTGCAATTCATTTTTCCGCCCCATCTGCTTATATTCGGCTATTATGCGATTTTGCTCCTCCATCATTTCAGCCCATCCCGACTGACATTTTACGGCAAGTTTCTGATAGATTTCCGCCACTTGTTTGCCAAGGTTACGACTACCCGTATGCACCACCATGTAATGAACGCCTTGTTCGTCTTTGTCCAATTCAATGAAATGATTACCTCCGCCCAATGTACCAATGGATTTATCAAGTCGCTTCACATCTTTCAGCTCACGATAACAACGTATTTTACGAACAATACTTTTTGCTTTGCTATATCTATCCATGTATTTTTGTGGCAAAGGAAGATATTCATTGCTTCGGTGATTCCTACCAGAAGGTATTGTGTTAAAAATATATTCATTAAAAGCATGGAAGTCAATACTCTTTAAACATTGAAACGGCTGAACCAAGATACCACAACCTATGTCCACACCCACAATATTGGGGATAACCTTTTCACCCAAATCACCGGTGAACCCTATCACACATCCTGCACCGGCGTGAACATCAGGCATAATACGTACCTTGCAACAACTGAACACATCTATTGACATCAATCGCTTGATTTGCTCAATTGCAGATTCCTCTATATTATCAGTGAAGATTTTTACATCGTAGTTCTCTATTATTTTCATCGTTCAAATACTCATAATCCATTCTCTACATACCGTAGCCCATTCACCGCCTATAGGGATAAGATTAAGAATAAGCGTCATCATTAAAAGAATCACCACAAATAGGCATAGGGCTTTTGAGACCCTATGCATTGATTTAACACTTTCCATATAGCTTACCCTATTTTTTCGCATATCAGAAAAGAAGCATTCATTTTTGACTTGTCAAAGTTGGTTGAATACTTGGTGTTAAAAGCCTTTGCTATTACCTCATGATAAGAAGGGATTCCCAATGGAGGCGTACCTATTGGCGTACTAAGTTCAATAAACATTCCTTTCACCAATTGTTTGCCGGGTCCCCAGTTCCAATTGTTCTTTGCTGAAATTCTCCAAAGTGTCATAATGATAAATATTATAAAAATGAATAGATTATGCTGTTATTTCTGCAATAATTTGATTTTTACGTTGTTCGACTATCTCATTCCATAACGATGAATTTTGCAATTTTGCAGCCGGAATGTATTCCTTATATCGTTCGTAGAACTCTATTGCATTATGATTAGAGAATAAATCGCTGTGGTATCTACCTATTATTTCTTCCCAATCCCATTTGTCAGCGAATTTATCAAGAAGTTCGTTGGTGATAACACTATTGCTTGACAATTCGTTCCAATTCCATTTTTCTTTAAAGGTCTCAATACAATTTTCTGTCAAGACCTTTTCATCCGCATACCTAGATAATTTATCCCAATTTATACGATGTTTAAATTTCTGTAGCATTGGAATTGTCCATAAAATATTTCTATTTTCAGACAATTCTTGCCAATCAATCTTATCCTGGAACTTTTCCAATAAAGCCTCTGTCCAGTTTAGATCACTCGAAAGTTCTTTCCATGCACCTTCATCTGCAATACGTTGCATAAAGTCATTACTCAATGTTTTTGTTGCCATAATTACAATATTTTAGTGAAACAATCAATTAACTGATGCAAAGTTATATGAAAGTTATGCCGATATGAGGCACAAGTTAAAAAAATGAATCTAAGTACACCAACAAAATCAAGAAAAATTATTTTAGTCATACGCATTAAATAATAATATCTATTCTGACATCCTTGTATTTTGAACAAACTTGAGCATAATCGCAAGAGTCAAAAATAAAATCAACCATTTTTTTGCAACAAGTATTTTGACACTTTTTCCATAAGCTCAACACATATCTGAACCATATCCCGATTATTACTTTTAGGAACAAGACTTTCTCCTTCAGATATTTTCTGAATATTAAATTCTGTTTTTATATCTTCCGTTATATATTCAAATCCAACTATAATATGCCACCCATCTTTTCTACTTATAACGCTGAACAATTCTTCCCAATG
>CAZTFX010000062.1:0-12920 GCA_964613095.1 uncultured Muribaculaceae bacterium
TTTGCTAAATTGCCATCGTTACTATTTCTGAGGTTTTCTGTTTAATGCGTTATGGCTCAGTTCAAAACGCAGAATTTCACCTTTTTTGCTCCGAGAACCGTAATTTTATTGAAAAAAATTGAAAAATGTAATTTGCTGATTATTCAAGTTCTACGATAGTTATACCTGCACCACCAAATTGAACATGTTCATCCCGATATGATTTTACATTTGGTATAGCGTTGAGATATTCTCGTATTCTTACTTTTAATATCCCGGTTCCAGTTCCATGAAGTATGCGTACTTGACGTGCATTGAATTGTGTTGCATCATCAATAAAATATGTTACAGCTTGAATAGCTTCATCGGCACGCATACCTCGTACGTCAATTTCTTGTTTGAAATTTAATTGTCGATTACGCATTTCATCATTAGTAGTTTGGCTTACGAATGATTTTTCTTGTTTGAGGTGTGTGGGTGCCTGCGACTTTTTAATTTTTTTGATTTCAACTTTGGTCTTAAGCATACCAAAGATTACAGTTGCATATTTATTGTCAATGGAGACAATTTGACCTATGGTTGAGTTTCCGTCCATAGTAACATAATCGTTAATCGCAAAAGAAATTTCTTTTGTGGAGACGGAGTCTTGGGATATGTTCTTTTTTGATTTCTTACCTTTTATGGGAATTGTTTTTATATTATTGTTGCTACTTTCATTTTCTTGCAATAGTCGTGATTTAAATTCGTCCAGTTGTCGACGTATTTCTTTAGTCTGTTCTTTGTCTGCTTGAACTCGTTTAATATCATGAATGGTGCGTTCTATTGTTGAATTGCTTTTTGCAAGTAATTCTTTTGCTTCTTGACGGGCAGCATGAATAATGTCACGTCTTTCTTTGTTCAAATTTTCAGCCTGAATATTATATTTTTCGATGATTGTGTCGATTTTTTTCTGTTTTGCGTGAATTTCTTGGCGTTTATTTTCCCAATAACGACGGTCTCGAGCAATATCCAACAGATACTTATCCATATTGACGTAATCGCTACCAACGATTTCTATAGCTTCTTCTACAACGTTTTGAGGTAAGCCTATTTTACGTGCAATTTCAATAGCAAAAGAACTTCCCGGATAACCTATCGACAATTTAAACAATGGTTGCATTTTTCCTCTGTCATATAACATAGCTCCATTGACAATGCCTTGGTTCTCTTCAGCAAATGTTTTTAAATTTTGGTAGTGTGTAGTGATTACACCAAATGTTTTCTTTTCATTTAATTGATGTAAAATGGCTTGAGCTATAGCACCACCTATTTGAGGTTCGGTTCCACCTCCGAATTCGTCTATTAGTACGATTGTTGAGTTATTTGCTTTTAACAAAAAGTGTTTCATATTGGTGATGTGTGAACTATATGTACTCAAATCATTTTCTAATGATTGTTCATCACCTATATCAATGAATATATTGTCAAAAATTCCTATATGAGAATTGGCATATAATGGAGGAAGAATACCACATTGAGTCATGTATTGTATTATACCAACAGTTTTCAGACACACCGATTTACCTCCGGCATTTGGTCCTGAGATGAGTAAAATGCGATCATTTCCATCAAGTTTGATATCTAACGGTACAACAGTTTTTCCATGCTCACGCAATGAAAGAAATAGTGCCGGATGAACGGCATGATACCATTCGATTTGTGGCTTAGATTCAAGGTGTGGCATGTTACAATCCAGTTCTTGTGCAAAAAGTGCTTTGGAACGGATAAAGTCGATTTGTCCTAAGATATCATAGGACACAAGCATTTCATCAATGTGTGGACGAATCAGGCTTGCCATTTCGGTGAGAATACGAATAATCTCACGCTTCATTTCGGCTTCAAGTTCACGGATTGTATTGTTTGCCTCAACAATCTCACCGGGTTCTATGTATATGGTTTTACCGGTTGCAGATTCATCATGCACGATACCTTGAATTTTTCGTTTATTCATTGGTGCAACAGGTATCACTAATCTTCCATCACGAACAGAAGGGCAGACATCATTGTCTAATATGCCTGATGATTTACCTTCTGCTATAATGCGTCTGAGAATACCGTTTATGCTTGCTGTTGTAGATTGAATAGCTCGTTTAATTTCAAATAATTCAGGAGTCGCATTATCTTTTATGTTACCGAATTTGTCTAGTATGGTGTCAATTTCTTTGGTGATGAAATTGAATGATTGCATATTAGCGCATAATTCACTCAGTCTAGGATATGGAGTATTACCGTTTTCGTCTCGACGAGAAAAAAAAGAGGATATTGCTCCTATGGTTCCTAACGATTTACGTAAATGAAATAATTCTTCGGCAAGCATATAAGAGCCTTGTACACGTATAGAACATAAAGCCGGAGTTACGTCATGAAAATCGTTGAGAGGAAATTCGGCTTGTGTGGTCATAATAGATAAGAACTCATTGGTCTCTTGCAATTTTTGTAGTACAATGTTGTATTCGTTGGAATAATACATATTTTTACAATGGAATACACCAAGCGTACTCATACAACGTTCTTCCAACACTTTACGTATAGTGTCGAAACCCACTTTTGATTCAAAATTTTCAGGATATATCATACAATGTACAAAATTAGTGATATTTTCGTGACAAATGGCTAAAACCGCATTTTTCTTTTCTCTTGAACCACATTTTTATAACAAAGTCAAAAAAGACAAATTTATTTGATGTATATTTGTAAATTATTATCTAAGAATATTATGACAGATACGGTGAGATATAAAAAGAATTTGGTTTTTGCTGTTGCATGCTTAGGAATGTGTTTTTTTGGTATTGCAACAATAGTTTTAGGATCTATTTTGCCTCAATTGACGGCAAAAATGGGTTTTGATAATCTACAGGCGGCTTCATTAGTGGCTTTTATGCCGGTGGGTAGTCTTGCAGGCTCAATCTTTTTTGGTCCTATCGTGGATCGTTTCGGGCATAAAGTAATGTTGATACTTTGCAGTTTTATTTTACTATTGGGATTACAAGGAGTTGCATTTTTTAGTGAGATATGGAAATTGCAATTATCTATTTTTGCAATAGGATTAGGCGGTGGTGTATTAAATGGAGAAACCAATTCGCTTGCGTCGGATATATCGGAAGCAAATGAAAAAGGAACACGATTAAGCATTTTAAGTGTGTTTTATGGAATAGGGGCAATAAGTATACCTATATTATTAAGGTCTTTATCGGAATTTTACTCATATAACGAAATCCTTTATGGGCTGGGTGTGATTATGTTGGTGATTATTCTGTTCTTTATGACAGTTGCTTTCCCAGCACCAAAGCAGGCAAAAGGTTTTCCTATTAAAAAAGGAATAGGACTGTTGAAAGAGAAAGGATTGCTATTGCTCAGTTTTATTTTGTTTTTTGAGAGTGGGATAGAGGTGTGTTGCAGTACATGGACCACTTCTTATTTCAATCAGGTAACAGAAGTGACAAAGTCACAAGCTCTCACAGCTCTTACATTGATGATAGTGGGATTAACTGTCTCCAGAATGGTGTTGGCTGTAATATATCGTAAAGTGAAACAAGAAAAAGTATTGCCATATTGTTTATTGGTGGGTGTGATAGGCTTTGCATTGTTAACCTATCGTCCGGATTATATAAGAGCTTATGCCGGAATGTTTTTAATTGGAGCCGGACTCGCAGCAACGTTTCCAACTGTACTTAGTGTAATAGGTAGTATGTATGCCGAATTGTCAGGTACTGCATTCAGTATTGCTTTGGCAGTAGGGCTTTGCGGACAGATTTTGTTTAATTACTCGACCGGGGCGATTTCTCAATTGTTCGGTGGTATTGATTTCTTCCCATATATGATGATGTCGGGTATTGTGATAATGATAATTCTATTTAAATTAAAAAATATAAAGAAAAATAGTTAACAATATAACAAATCATGAAAATGTGCAGATTTTTAAAAGCATTGATATGCTTGGTAGCTTTATGTTCAATTAATTGTATATATGCCAGTGTAAAACCTGAAAGAATTGCACCGACATCGGTTGGATTGGAACCCAAACAACTAATGCTGATGTATGATTCGTTAATGACATGTAATCCTACCGAAATTCACCACGTTATAGTGATGGTTGATGGGAAAATAGCAGGAGAACTGCATCCGAAGCCATTCAGAGCAGAGCATCGTCATACTCTTTATTCGGTTTCAAAGACTTTTACAGCAGTAGCCGTAGGTTTAGCTGTTGATGACGGTTTGTTGAGTGTAGATGATAATTTGGCAAAATTCTTTCCTGAATATATAAAAGATGAAATAGATCCAAGATTGAAAGATGTCAATGTAAAAGACATTTTGACAATGCGTTCAGGTTTTAAAACACAATCGTGGATGAGAAATACGCAGCAACATTGGGTTGAATATTATTTAACACGTCCTCTTTTTGCAGAACCGGGAACACGATATTCCTATGATTCAATAGAGACTTATTTGCTTTCTGCAATTGTGCAGAAAGTAACAGGTAAGACTGTATTGGAACTTTTAAATGAACGTGTTTTTCATCCGATGGGAATTGCTGATGTGGAATGGGAACTTTGTCCCGATGGTATTGTTACCGGAGGTTGGGGAATCTATATGTCAGCTTATTCACAGGCTTTGTTCGGACAACTATTACTTCAAGAAGGTGTGTGGAATGGTAAACAATTAGTGTCCAAAGATTGGATTAAACAAATGATGACAGTACATGTGGTTCGTGATGCAAATGATTATGGTTATCAGATTTGGCTATGTGAATATCCCGGAGCATGGCGTGCCGATGGTGCATTCGGACAATATATAATTATAGTACCACAGAAAAATATGGTAGTAGTATTGAATCAATGCTCTTTAAGTAAAGGTTGGTCGGAACGTTCAAACATCTGGAATACAGTGGTGAAAAATTGTATTAATTGTGCGATCGACGCAAAACCGTCGGAATTACAAGAATTGGATGAATATGAAAAAAATGCTCAACTTCCTTTTTTGGAGGGGGATAGTATAAATGTACTCGGGAAGAAATATGATGGAAAGTCTTTTGTGTTGGATGAAAATAAATTAGGTTGGAAATCAATTAAATTTAATTTTGAAAATGGAAAAACCTTGTTGACTGTAAAAGATAAAGAGGATAAAACTTCTGTAATAGAACTCGGATACAAGAAATGGTTGATATCTCAATTGGCAGGGTATCCACATTATTCCATATTGGCGCAAAATCGATTCAGTGGAATAACTGGACCATTTTATACAGGATCTTGTTATGCTTGGAACGAAGGAAATCTTGAGGCAAAAATACATTATGTAAATTGGATAACATCATTGAAATTTACATTCCATTTTGATGGAAAGGAATTAACAATATACGGAAAAGAAAATTATCCTTCAAAACCATTTACGATTAAAGCTAAAATGAAATAATATATAATGTGTGGTATCAAAACAAAATAAATATAATAGATAATTATACATTAAATATGGTAATGAGAATATTATTGTTTTCGATTATATTACTTTTAGGGGTATCCGGAAACCTATATGCTCAAGTTGTGAAATTTTCGGGGAATACTCATTCAATCTATGAAGAAGTACCCGAAAAGAGTACAGGATTGAATAAAATATATGTTTTGTATGGTACTGCCGGAGTCTCGATGAGTTATGAAGCGGCTAATGCTACAGTATCGGTAAAATGGTATAAATATGGAGCTATGGGTGGGGGCTATGCCGAAGAAATAGTAGGTATAACCCGAACCGGAACAATAACAACGTTATCTCAAATAATACCTAATTGTGGATATATAATAGAAGAAGGTACGAAAAGAACGTACTTATGGGTCGTAGATTATACCGACTATTATTTAACTTTGACAGAAGTCGTACCATCGGAAGAACAAGATTGTGGTAGTATTGCTCTTAATGTAACCGGTAGCGGAAATGATATTCAATATACAACTATTAATGGTGTAGCAAAGAAATTGAGTCGCAATATTACACTCACATATAATACACTTGAGTGGGATGGAGAGGCTAATCAATGGAATCAAAAAGAAGTGGTTGAAACTTATGAGGGATTTAAATCATCGATTCATGAAATAGCTCCACTTTGTGACACTGAATTTACTTTGTCCGGTGACCGTTTTTTGAAATATTGGGGTGAAGATGTTACTATAAGTACTTCTAGTTATAATACTCATGCAATAGATATACAGACTTTAGCCGAACAAACAGAACGTGATGTGCCGAATGAAAAAACAGAAGAAGGTATGTCCACTCTTGGTGGTTCTGCTCCTGTTGAAATTACTTTTACTGCATTTCCGACTGACGCTGTTGTACAACGTGAATGGCAGTTTTCAACCAATCCTGAATTTAGTACGGTAGAACGTAGTTATACAGAAGATGTATATCAAGAAGTATTTAATGATGCAGGAACATTCTATGTAAGGTATGTAGCAAAAAATGCAGTCGGTACATGTGAGGCTGTGAGTGAAACTTATATGGTATCAATAGGGGAATCTGCTCTTATCTGTCCGAATGCATTTTCTCCTCAAGGTTCACCAGGAGTGAATGATGAATGGAGGGTACAATATAAATCCATTGTGTCATTTAGATGTTGGATTTTCAATCGTTGGGGAGTTCAGGTATGTGAGTTGAAAGATCCTTCTCAAGGATGGGATGGAAAATATAAAGGAAAATATGTAAATCCCGGAGTATATTATTATGTTATACAAGCTAAGGGTGCCGATGGTAAAGAGTATAAATTAAAAGGTGATATAAATATTATCAATTACACCGGAACGGAATCAACCGGAGATAATACCGGTGAAGGTGTGGTAGAATAGTAAAATGTACGTAGTGTGAAAAGTTTAAACGAAACTTTATGAAAATTAATGGAGAGGATGTGGATTGTGTATCGGTGTATGGTGCAAGAGTCCATAATCTTAAAAATATAGATGTAGAGATACCGCATGGTAAGTTGACTGTTATTACCGGTTTGAGTGGTAGCGGAAAGTCTTCGCTTGCTTTTGATACTATTTTTGCAGAAGGGCAACGTCGATATTTAGAAACTTTTTCGGCTTATGCTCGTAATATGTTAGGGGGATTGGAACGCCCCGATGTGGATAAAATAACCGGATTATGCCCGGTTATTTCAATAGAGCAAAAAACTGTAAATAAGAATCCGAGAAGTACGATTGGTACTACTACTGAAGTATATGATTTTCTTCGTTTGTTATATGCACGTGTAGCTGACGCATATTCTTATAAGTCGGGTGCGAAAATGATTAAATATACTGAAGAAAAAATCTTAAATTTAATATTAAATAAATATGAAGGTCAGCGTATTTACATACTTGCACCGGTGGTAAAAAACCGTAAAGGGCATTATAAGGAGTTGTTTGAGCAGTTACGTAAAAAAGGATTTGTGACAACCAGAGTTGACGGTGAATTGCGTGAAATCATGTTCGGAATGAAACTGGATCGCTATAAGAATCATAATGTTGAGATTGTGATAGACAAATTGAAAGTTGCCGAAAAAGATTCGACGAGATTAAAAGAGTCTGTAGGTGTCGCATTTAAGCAAGGTGACGGACAATTAATGATTCTTGATGCCGAAACTGAAGAGATAGGGCATTATAGTAAAATGCTTATGGACCCGGAAACCGGATTGTCTTATGCAGAACCTGCTCCACATAATTTTTCATTTAATTCGCCACAAGGGGCATGTTACAAATGTAAAGGTTTAGGGTATGTAAATGAGATTGATAGGGAAAAGATAATGCCCGATTTGAATGTTTCTATTCATGAAGGCGGAGTATTACCTTTGGGAAAATATAAGAATTCTCTCATCTTTTGGCAGATAGCTGCTATTTGCCAAAAATATGGTGTAGATTTAAAAACTCCGTTGAAAAATATACCGGAAGAAGCTCTGGATGATATATTAAATGGTACGGAAGAACGTCTTGTGATAAATAATGAGACTATGAGTACGTCTAATTATTTTTTAACTTATGATGGACTTATTAAATACATAGAAATGCAACAAGCAGAAGATGCTGACTCGCAAGCACAGAAATGGGCAGGTCAATTTTTTTCGCGTATAGAGTGTCCGGAATGTAAAGGAGCCAGATTGAATAAGGAGGCATTACATTTCTATATAGGAGGGAAAAATATAGCAGATTTAGCTTCTATGGATATCTCTGAATTGAGAGATTGGATGCTTAATATAAAAAATAAGATGACTTCACAGCAGTGGAAAATCGCTAATGAGGTTGTGAAAGAAATAAACGGACGATTAGGATTTCTTGTTGATGTAGGGTTAGATTATTTATCGTTAAATCGTAATTCAGCTACATTGTCCGGCGGGGAAAGTCAGCGTATAAGGCTTGCTACTCAAATAGGCTCCCAACTTGTAAATGTTTTATATATACTTGATGAACCTAGTATAGGACTTCATCAACGTGATAATCACAGATTGATTGATTCTTTGAAAACTTTACGTGATTCAGGTAATACTATAATGGTGGTTGAGCATGATAAGGATATGATGCTTGAGTCTGATTACATAATAGATATAGGTCCTAAAGCCGGACGTAAAGGTGGGCATGTCGTGTTTTCGGGAACACCTAAAGAAATGCTTAAATCGCATACGTTGACAGCCGATTATTTAAATGGAGCTCAAAAGATAGAAGTTCCGTCGGAACGCCGTTTGGGTAATGGATGTAAATTAACGCTTAAAGGATGTAAGGGACATAATTTAAAGGATGTTGATGTTGATTTTCCTTTAGGTCTCTTTCTGTGTGTAACAGGTGTATCGGGTAGTGGTAAATCAAGTTTGATAAATGGAACATTACAACCTATCTTAAGTCAACGTTTTTATCGTTCTTCTACAGCACCTCTTGCTTATGATGAAGTTGTCGGATTGGAAAATGTCGATAAGGTTGTAACAGTAGATCAGTCTCCATTGGGGCGTTCTCCTCGTTCAAATCCCGCAACCTATACATGTGTTTTTTCCGATATCAGAAATGTATTTGTCAATTTGCCTGAATCTAAAATGCGTGGATATAAACCGGGACGTTTTTCTTTTAATGTAAGTGGAGGACGATGTGAAGTATGTAAGGGTAATGGATATAAGACTGTTGAAATGAATTTTTTACCCGATGTTTTGGTACCGTGTGAAGAATGTGGTGGAAAACGTTATAACAGAGAGACTTTAGAGGTGAGATTTAAAGGAAAATCTATTGCTGAAGTCCTTGACATGACGATAAATCAAGCCGTAGAGTTTTTTGAGAACATTCCTGCGATTCTCAGTAAGATAAAAGTTTTACAAGAGGTTGGGTTAGGTTACATAAAGTTGGGGCAACCTTCAAGTACATTATCGGGAGGGGAGTGTCAACGTGTAAAATTGGCATCCGAACTTTCTAAGCGTGATACAGGTAAAACCATCTATATCTTGGATGAGCCTACTACAGGTTTACATTTTGAAGATATAAAAGTGCTACTTGATGTTTTTAATAAATTGGTCAAAAAAGGAAATACAATAATTGTAATTGAACATAATTTGGATGTGATAAAATGTGCCGATTATATTATTGATTTAGGTCCCGAAGGAGGACGAAATGGAGGTAGGATAATGGCTGTTGGAACACCCGAAGATGTTGTAAAAATTAAAAAATCGGTCACAGCAAAGTATATTAAAAATGAATTAAATTAGAAAAATCAAGGTTTTTAATGATTTTGGTGAGGAATTGCCACTAAATAGGCTTGAAAATCGTCTAAAAATGTTTTTTTAGACGATTTTTTTATTGTATAATTTTTCAAGTAATAGAGTGTGTAATTGTGTGATTTATAGTGATTTGTGCGGTATAGTGTGTCGGTAAACCTGTTGAGATTTGAACAAGAATTCAATTTTTGGACAAGAACTAAAAGACGGTTGAAAATTTTTCAAGGAAATCGAGTTAGGTAAAATACCCACAAGAGAGTTCTCAAATTTAAATCAAAACGGTACTGAGTGTTATTAACGATTGTAATTATTGATTTAACCACTAACTTTCCTAAAATATAAATAATAAAACACTATGATGTATATGTAAATAGTGATATAAATGAGAATTAAAGATTTTGAGGGTTTACAAAATGGAAAATATGCTTGTTGAAAATATTAACATTTGGTTTAATCTAGTGAAATATAATTGATTATAGGTATAAATTAAAGCTTTAATTTGATTATGTGTTGCTATGGTGGCTTGAACTGAATTTGTGCTACATGCATTTCATAATATATTGATAGCAAGTTTATTACATTATATTATGTAAAGTGTTTATTTAATAAGTGTTGTTTAAATTTGATAATCGAATATTTATATTTGAAAGTGAAGGTCTGATATGTAAATTAAATATTTACGAAAATAAATTTGCATTTTTCAATATTAGTGATTACATTTGTAATCAAGTAAATTGCTAAATGTAAACACGAAAAATGGATATTGTAAGCCGAATAAAGACGTTTTTAAGTATAAATGGAATAGCTAATTCAATTTTTGCGGATAAATGTGATATTCCAAGACCGACTTTATCACAACTTTTGAATGGACGAAATAAGAAAGTTAGTAATGAAGTTTTGGATAAGATACATATTGCTTATCCTGAATTATCTATGATGTGGTTGATGTTCGGTGAAGGTGAAATGCAAAATGGAATTGGTCAAAATATAACCAATGAACAAACTGCCCTATTTGACGAAAATCATGAATTTGATGAAGACAAATTTGTTGATGAGAAAAATTTAACCCACTCGGAGGAAAACTCAATGGCTGAGGTTTTGCAATCTTTAGCAAAAAATTTTGGAAAAAAAACAGAGAAATCGGAAGAAGTAAAGCGCATAGTGAACATAATGGTATTTTATTCTGATAATAGTTTTGAATCGTTTGTTCCAAATAAATGACATTAAATAGTTGTTGATTCTTTTTGTGTTGAAATATATATTTTGTAGTTTTGTACTATACATTAATATATGTCGAGAGTATGAAAAAATATATTTCCGATTTTGTTATAGAGTCTATAGAACAATTACATGCTAATTATGGACTTTTGAAATTAAAGCCTATTGTTGGAAAATTACCGGAGATTTTACCGGGTCAATTTTGTCAAGTTGAAGTAAAGAACTCTAAAAACACGTATTTACGTCGTCCCATTTCGGTCAATTATGTTGATTATGAAAAGAATCTTTTGTGGCTATTGGTGCGCCGTGCAGGTAATGGAACGAATGCTCTTGTTGATATGCGACAGGGAGAGGTTGTGAACATTGTGTATCCTATGGGAAACGGATTTACTATCCCTTCAGACAAGTCTAAGCGGTTATTGCTGATTGGTGGTGGTGTTGGAGTTGCACCGTTATTGTATTTCGGTGAGATTTTGAAACAAGCCGGTATGGAAGTTAACTTTTTGCTTGGAGCAAGGTCAAAAAACGATTTGTTGGAGCTTGAGGACTTTCAGAGGAGAGGAAACGTGTACTTGTCCACCGAAGATGGCTCAGAAGGCGAAAAAGGGTTTGTTACCACTCATTCTGTATTGAAAGAAAAGTGGGATATGATTTCCTGTTGCGGACCTATGCCAATGATGAAAGCTGTTGCGAAATATGCAGTTGAGAACGGTATTGATTGTGAAGTTTCACTTGAAAATGTGATGGCTTGCGGTGTAGGTGCATGTTTGTGTTGTGTGGAAGACACTCATGATCATGGTAATGTGTGTGTATGTAAAGAAGGTCCTGTATTTAATATAAAAAGGTTGAAATGGTAGATTTAAGTGTAAATATAGGTAAGTTAAAACTGAAAAATCCGGTATTGACAGCTTCCGGAACATTCGGTTATGGTGAAGAATATGCCGATTTTATTGATTTAGAACGCTTGGGTGGATTCATTGTTAAGGGTACAACACTAAATCATCGTGAGGGCAATCCTTATCCTCGCATGGTAGAAACTCCGTCAGGTATGCTTAATGCTGTGGGTTTGCAGAACAAGGGTGTTGATTATTTCATAAATGAGATATATCCACGTATAAAGGATGTGGAATCGCAGGTGATCGTCAATGTTTCGGGTGCTTGTATAGAGGATTATGTGAAAGTGTGTGAGAAGCTAGCTCCGCTTGATAAGATAGAAGCTGTAGAAATTAATATATCGTGTCCGAATGTGAAACAGGGCGGTATGGCTTTTGGAACTACTTGTGCCGGTGCTGAAAGTGTTATAAAGGCTATACGTGAGGCTTATGATAAAACGATAATAGTTAAGTTGTCTCCCAATGTAACCGATATTGCAGAAATTGCACGTGCCGTTGAAGCTGCCGGAGCCGACGCAGTTTCACTCACGAATACATTCTTGGGTATGGCAATCAATGTTGAGACTCAACGTCCGTATTTGTCAACAATTACCGGCGGGCTTTCAGGAGCTTGTATTCGTCCTATCGCTGTGCGTATGGTGTGGCAGGTGGCAAATGCTGTTAAAATCCCTGTTGTGGGCTTGGGAGGCATTATGAATGGTCGTGACGCTGTGGAGTTTATGCTTGCAGGGGCTACAGCAGTGCAAGTGGGAACTGCTAATTTTGTTGACCCTGCGGTGACGGTAAAAATAGTTGACTATATAGAAAATTATATGGTGCGTCATGGTATAGAGTCGGCAAAAGACCTTATTGGTGCGATGAAGCGATAACGTTTGCTGGTTGATAAATGTTAATAGATAAGTGTAATGGCGGGTCTTAATGATTCGCCATTATTATTTTGATGTTGTTCTGATTGAACGCCACGGTTGCTAATTGTTATATGTTCTCTTCAATAAAATAAATCACTAGTGTCTACTAATATATGTTAATTAGAATTGAAGTTAAATTCAAGTTGCTCACCATTGCCTTTTTCTTCATAGTTAAGC
>CAZTFX010000063.1:0-12860 GCA_964613095.1 uncultured Muribaculaceae bacterium
CGTGTTGTTTATGGTGAAAATTCTCGACTTGAACGAGTTGATATATCGGTTCCATATTTTGAGGGTAAACCGGTGGCTTCGATGTCGGGACCGGACTTTATGTTGAGAGCCGATACTGCCGATTTTTGGACTCTTGAAGATATGATAGTAGATGCTGTCCTTGCCGGAAATATGCCTAGTGAATTGAAACGATTCCAAAAGGTTGTATACACAACTCCAATAGTTGATTCGGTGGAAATATTGCGCACGCCTCACACTGTGGAATTTCTTGTGTTGCCTGATTATGTTGCAGTAGGTAACGATGATAATTTTGTGCGTATGCCTATGGGACCTTTAGCAGGGCAACGCATTGCTGATTCATTGAATTGTATTTTACCCACAACATATCTTGTGGATAGAATCGCAGAAGTGTCGGAAGGTAACATCGATATATTTCCATTTCGCCCATTAGGTAATCGTAATTGTATGCCTATTGTATTTCAAGATAGTAATAACGCCATTAATGCTGTGATGAAGGCAAAAGGTTATAAGTTTGGACAATTTATTTCGGGTTTGAAGAAAGATATTGTATTGACTTATAAGATTCTCACATTACCCGGTATGGAGAAGAATGTCGCTATATATGGTTGGCATCATCCCGATGGTCGAACCCAGCAACCTTTACATGTGAAACATGGTAATTTTTACGCCGATTACAGTCATGGAGTGCGATTGATATATCGTATTGTGATTGTTGACGGAAAAGAGTGTGATGCACGTGAAATATTGGAGTCACCCGCATTGTATCGTTTGTTGAGTGATGAACCAATGCCGTTGAAGAAAGCTACTTATGCTGGAAATCCCAAATGGATTAATTGAATAAAAATAATTGAGGATGAAGGTTAATCTTCATCCTCAATTATTTCATATCCTGTTACTATTCGATGAGAGTTTCCTCTCCAAGCCAAAGTGCCTTGATATTCTTCATAGGTGAGTCTCACACGTTTCCCTGTGCCTACAAGACTCATGATTTTCCGTGCTATTGAATCATTGGTTACAGAAAATGGGAAATCATATTCCAACCACTTATCGGGATAATCCACGTATTTTTCGGATAAAAGTTTGCCTTCATAAGTGTTGAATATCATACCTTGTAATTTCAATTCCATGATTCTTCCGGTTTCTTGTGATTCTGCGGTATAAGGATGGAAAAAATACAGCCATACCCAAGTGAAAAGCCAAATAACAAGAATTGACGCAACGCTATACACAATAAGGCGTAAACGGTTATAACCTCTGATTATAGTGTCATTGGCTATTTCCTTTTCTTCTTTTTCTTCGGGTGTTTCTATCTTCTCTTCTTCATGGATAATGACTTCATTTTCATCGTCATCATCGAAGAAATCATATTTTTCGTTTGCCATAATCTGTTTAAAATTTTATGTGTTAAAGTCGCATTTTCTCTCCGGAAGTGTGTACTGACACTTTTCCGATGGCTATGCGGTGACGGTCAATAGTTACGTAAATTGCTGTATATATACCAAGTATTACCAACATAACTGTTTGTAATCCCCATTCAAGCATTGCGAAAGCCGAAGCCTGTGGATCAAAATTGGAGGTATCGAATGTTCCTACTCCATAAAGTGATAAACCAAAAATAATTGCCACATGGTAGGCTCCAAGTCCTCCATTTGTTGGGACTCCCATACCTATACTGCTTAAAACGAAAAGAACAAGCATTGCTACAACGCTTAAATCGTGAGTGAATGAGAACGCAAATTTGGCAAGGTATAATTGAATAAAATAACATCCCCAGATGAGAACTGTGTATAATAGGAAACTCCATTTTCCTTTCATCTTGGTGATAGCATAAAATCCTTCCCACATATTTCTTGCCATAGTGCGTATTTTTGCAATAATTTTGTTTTGAGAATGTGAACGAAACAACCATATAATAGCTGCAATTACCACAAATAACACAATCCATGTTACAGGAGATATGAGCATGTTCCATAGTTGTTCTTTAAATTGCGGATATGTATTTAGGAAAGAGTAAAAAGCGTCTTGTGCCAAAAAGAAAGTGAAAATTGTGAGTAGGAGAACGGTAAGTGTATCACTTAGGCGGTCAGCTACCATAGAACCTACCACTTGAGTGAATGAGGCTTTCTGCCGTTCTGCTATATATCCGCAACGCCACACTTCGCCAAGTCGAGGGAAAATGAGGTTGACAGCATAAGTACCGAAGATAGAGCAAACAAGCGCATGCAAAGGAGCGTCAATACCTATTGCGCGAAGTTGCAATTGCCATCTTAAAGCACGAAAAACATGACTCCATATACTTATAAAAGCGATAAGTACAAACCACCAATAATTTACGTCATAACGCATACAGTTTAGTAATTGTTCTGAATCTACGTTAGTCCATAGAAAATAGAACAATCCTACACCGATTAAAAGTGGGATAATGTATGTGAGAATCTTGCGAAGCATAAGAATTTTTGTACCTTTGTATATTGCAAAGATAGGAGATTTTCTTCGTTCTGCGTAATATCGGGGACATTTTCGTCTCCAAAGAACAGAAAAATGCTGATTTCTAAATACAAAATCTAACATTTATGCAGCAGGTAAAGGCAAAAAAGAATTTAGGGCAACATTTTCTTACTGATTTGTCGGTAGCACAACGCATTGCCGATACTCTTATTGATTATCGTGATATGCCGGTACTTGAGATAGGACCCGGAATGGGGGTTCTCACGCAATATCTTATTGCAGATGGACATGATTTAAAGGTTGTGGAGCTGGATAGGGAAAGTGTTGAATATTTGGATGAACATTATCCGGAGCTTGAAGGTCGAATCATTTCAGCCGATTTCTTAAAACTTAATTTGCAAGAAGTCTTTGGCGATAAAAAGTTTTGTGTAATAGGAAATTATCCTTACAATATTTCGTCGCAGATACTGTTTAAAGTGTTGGATTATAAGGATCAAATACCATGTTGCAGTGGTATGTTTCAGCGTGAGGTAGCACAACGCGTGGCAGCACCTCCGGGTTCAAAAACTTATGGAATCCTTTCAGTATTGTTACAAGCGTGGTATGATATAGAATATCTGTTCACTGTACCTGAACATGTGTTTAATCCACCTCCAAAAGTAAAAAGCGGCGTGATTAAACTTACCCGCAATAATGTGGTTGATTTAGGTTGTGATGAAAAATTGTTTAAGACAATAGTAAAGACATCTTTCGGTCAAAGACGTAAAACATTGCGAAATTCTTTGCGTAGCATGGTTGGTAATAATACAGGTGTTTTGAGTATGCCTATATTTGGTATGCGTCCGGAACAATTGGGTGTAGCTCAATTCATAGAGTTAACAAATATCGTGGAGTCTAACCGAATTCAAAATAAGGAATAGGGGATATGAAGGAATATACAAAAGAATTTATGGAAGACTTGCATGAGATTATTGCAAGGAAAGATGTAAAACTTGGTCGAAAGTTATTAGCCGACCTTCATCCGGCTGATATTGCCGAACTTTTTGAAAGTTTGGACATAGAAGATGAGGAATTCTTTGAAAGCCTTCTTGATGAAGAGGTGGCGGCAGAAGTTCTTATGGAGATGGACGAAGATGATCGTCGTCGTCAACTTGAACAAATGCCTGCAAAGGAAATTGCAGAAACTCTTGAGCTTCTTGATACCGATGACGCGGTAGACCTTCTTCAAGAAATTGATGAGGAAGACCGTGATGAGATTATATCTCACATCGAAGACGTAGAACAGGCAGGTGATATCATTGATCTTTTGAAATATGATGATGATACAGCCGGTGGGCTTATGGGTACTGAAATGATCGTTGTAAACGAGAATTGGAGTATGCAGGAGTGTATGAAAGAAATGCGCACTCAGGCAGAAGACGAAGGTATCAGTGAAATTTATAATGTATATGTTGTCGATGATGACAACCGTTTAAAAGGGGTATTCCCATTACAAAAAATGATTACTCACCCATCGGTGTCTAAAATAAAACATGTAATGGAAGATGATCCGGTGGTTGTCAAAACCGATACTCCGATAGAAGATGTTGCCCGAGATTTTGAAAAATATAATCTTGTGGCAATGCCGGTAATTGATTCGATAGGTCGCTTGGTGGGTCGTATTACGGTTGACGACGTCATGGATACGGTGCGTGAACAGAGTGAACGTGATTATCAATTGGCTTCCGGTATCTCACAAGATGTAGAAACCAATGATAATATTCTGATACAAACAAAAGCCCGTTTACCTTGGTTATTAATAGGAATTTTTGGAGGTATTGCCAATTCATGGATTCTAGGGGGATTTGAAAGAGGTTTTGCCACTAATCCGGCAATGGCTTTGTTTATTCCTCTTATTGGTGGTACCGGAGGTAATGTGGGAACCCAATCTTCTGCAATTGTCGTACAAGGTCTTGCCAACGGTAGTTTGGATATAAAGAATTCGGGAAAATTATTGCTTAAAGAGTTCAGTATAGCATTGCTTAATGCATTGGTAATTTCATTAATGGTATATTTATATCGTTTGTGTAGCGGAGAAAGTCCGCTGGATGTGGTGACTTTGGCGGTTACGTTATCATTATTTGCTGTGGTATTGTTTTCTTCGGTTTTTGGGTCATTTGTTCCCCTAATGCTTGAAAAAATGAAAATAGATCCGGCTCTTGCCACCGGTCCGTTCATTACGATTACGAGTGACGTTGTGGGTATGTTGATTTATATGGTTGTCAGCTCTTCGCTTATCAGTGCATTTGGAGGATGATTTATATGAAAAAGTATCTTTTATTAATGATTATAATGTTTTCGGCACTCTCTATTGGTGCCGAATGCATTTCCGGTTCGTGGAATGGTAAATTATCAATAGGAATGCAACAACTTACAGTTGTACTGCATATCAATGGCGATAGTTGCACTATGGATAGTCCGGATCAAGCGGCGATGAATATTCCTGCATTATTGAAACGTTGTACAACCGATTCTTTGATTGTGGAAATACCTCAATTGAAAGTCGTCTATGAAGGAATGCTTGTGAACGGTAATATAGAAGGAATATTTAAGCAAATGGGGCATACTTTTAACTTGACACTGAAACCGGGAAAACCTTTATATAATCGTCCACAAACTCCTCAACCACCTTTCCCATATAAAACGGAGGAAGTCTTATTTGTAAATTCTAATGATAGTGCTGTGCTGAGTGGTACTCTTTCTTTTCCAATAGATTATAAGAAAGGGAAAACTCCGGTGGTTTTACTTGTAACAGGTAGCGGGCAACAGAATCGCGATGAAGAAATATTTTATCATCGTCCGTTTGCCGTGATAGCCGATTATTTGGCAAGAAACGGAGTTGCGACGCTAAGATATGACGATAGAGGCAAAGGAAAATCTATTGGTGATGCAAAAAATGCGACTACGGCAACTTTGGCAGCCGATGCAGAAGCCGGTATAAAATATTTGCGTGGTATCGATAAATTCGGGAAAATCGGACTCTTGGGACATAGCGAAGGTGGAACAATAGCTTTCATGCTTGCAGGTGAAGGTAAAACGGATTTTATTATAAGTATGGCAGGAACCGGACTTCGAGGGGATAAAGTTCTTGTAGGGCAAAATAGACCGGCGTTGCTTTCTCAAGGCATACCCGAAAAGATGACCGATGATTATTGTCGCGCGCTTGAAAAAATGTATGAATACAAGATTGCATACGGTGTAACTGCCGATATGTATGCCGATATGATTGTAACTATGGCGATAAGTGAAGCAAAAGCTAATCTGCCGGAGACATTGCGTGCAAACTTAGTTGTTCTGGCAAAAAGCAAGAACGCATGGATGAATTATTTTTTAGCTTACGACCCTGTTGGGGCAATAAGAAATATAAAATGCCCTGTAATGGCGGTGAATGGTTCGCTTGACACGCAAGTCTTGTCTGCATCCAATTTGGCGGTAATACGCGACAATCTTCAATGGAAAGAAGGTGATATAGTGCGTGAATATGAAGGACTAAACCACTTGTTTCAGCATTGTAAAACCGGAGCTGTAACCGAATACATAAAAATAGAAGAAACAGTCTCACCAGAAGTCCTCAACGACATCACTTCATTCATATTGAAACAAAATAATATAAATAGCAGGTGTATTATTCATAAGTAGTCCTACGATAGTTTGTGTAAAAGTGAATAAAAATTAAATAGATAATCAATAAATGGTATAAAATGAAACAAAAACTTATTAAATTGCTAACAGTGATAACTGTACTATTATCTGGTAATATCGTTTGGGCTTACGACTTCGAATCTGGAGGCATTTATTACAACATTACATCAAATGAAAATAAAACCGTTGAGGTAACTTACAAAGACAGCTGCTACAACTCTTATACAGGAGAAATAATAATCCCAGCAAGTGTAACCAATGGAGAAACAGCTTATAAAGTTAGTTCTATTGGTGAAGGTGCTTTTTCTAGATGTACTGGTTTATGTTTTATTTCTATTCCTGATTCTGTTACAAGCATTGGTGAAGGTGCTTTTTTTAAATGTACAGACTTACTTTCAATAACTATACCAAAAGCTGTTACAAGTATTGGTTTTGCTGCTTTCTGGTACTGCAGTGGTTTAACTTCAGTGACTATCCCTAGTTTGGTTACAAGCATTGGGGTGGGTGCTTTTTCTAATTGCAATAGTTTGATTTCGATTATTGTAGAAAGTGAGAACGCTAAATATGATTCACGTGATAATTGTAATGCTATCATAGAAACAGCTACAAATACGTTAATTCAAGGATGTCAAAATACCATTATTCCAAACACGGTTACAAGTCTTGGAGATTATGCTTTCGATGGTTGCAGTGGCTTGACTTCGATAATTATCCCAAATTCAGTTACAAGCATTGGTTTGGGAACTTTCTCTAGTTGTAAGAGCTTAACCTCAATAACTATCCCTAACTCTGTTACAAGTATTGGTGAGGAAGCATTTTGGAACTGCAATTTGACTTCAATAACTATTCCGAATTCTGTAATAAGCATTGGAGATAGAGCTTTTGATTTTTGTTTTCTGGATAACATCTATTGTAAAGCAGCCACTCCGCCAACATATAATGGTTTATTCGAAGAACCTGTTCTTCAGTATGCTACATTATATGTGCCAAAAGGATGTAAAGAGGCATATGAATCAGTTGAACCTTGGAAACTTTTTTTGAATATACAAGAAATGGAATTTTCAAACGTAGAATCAGCACTTAGCGATAATGTGAATGTTTCTGTTGAAAATGGTAATATAGTAATCAGTGGTACTGAAAATATAAATGTTGAAGTTTTCAGCATAAAAGGTCAATGTGTTTACAGAGGTGAAGCCACAACTATATCTATTGTGGCTAAAGGACTATACATTGTAAAGGTAAAAGATAAATCTTTCAAAGTTATGTTGTAATATTTTCAAGCATAATTGCTAAAATATCTATCTCTGCCGAAATTGTGGTATTGGTTGATTCTTTTATCAAAATGTTGCTATCGTGAACAATTCTTATGTTGTCATTGTTTTAATTGGAGTGTGACAAAATGGCAAAGTGTGTTGTTTGGTTAATGTTAGAGAGTTTGATTCACAGGGTATTTTATACAATTGACCTACCACTTATTAAGTTTTTTTCAAAACTCCATATTCGTTTTCTGTAATAGGAATGGTTAACTGTCGGATATTTATAGTGAATAATTCATGCCAATACACAAAGCGAACGAAGGTTTATATGTGTAGGCTCCATCACTGCCAAACATATTTTCCCAAAAAGATTTGAAAGAACGGTCCATCACTTTCACTTTATGATAATAAATGAATCCTGCATCCGCTTTCATAGATAGTTTTTTTGTCAACTGACACGAACCTCCCAATGTTGCTTTGAAGAGACTGTTTATGTAAACTCTGTTTTCCCCATCCTTTTTTACAACAGCAGAGAATGCCTGCGCCTCGAATGGAGAGAATGTCAGCCTAACTTTGGGGTTGAGTTGGGTGGAAATTCTAAATTCAGGTCTTCCTTGCATATTCAGTTCATAGCAGAATTTACCATTCTTCTTCCAAGTAATGAAAGGCAACGGGATACAGACAGGTTCACCATAGGCTGTTGTAACCACCATGCCAGCACCCACATTTAGGGCATTGTTCACTTTATATAAAAATATAGCTCCGGCAGTCAAAGCGACACTGTTTATTCGGATATAATCCGCCATTGCACTGAGACTTACCCCTGTGGTGGCTATCATGTTCCACCGGGACGCAATGGTTCGCACATGTGTCAGCATTACACCGGCATTGATGATGTCATCAGGATTGATTGGTCTGGTACATCCTTCGTCATCAAAGGAGGCATACTTTCCTGTAAATGTTGCCGACCATGAACGGATACGGTGCAAAGAGTCTATTTGCGTTGATATGGGAAGCGTATAACTTCCTGATACATATTGTATGTCACCCTTGCCCACTTTGCTTCCATCTTCGTTCTCTATATTGCTGGTAAAGATGTTTCCGTATTCGAAGTGTTGGGCAAAGAGTGGAAGAGGGCAGGCCAAAAAGCCCAACATAATTATCTTTAAGACGGTTCTATACATGTTTTTTAGGTCTATTATAAGGAAACAAAAGGACAAAAAACACACATCCGATTCCTAACCAAATAGTCCAGCCTGAAATTTCTTTTAGAGTAACTAGTGTGGCTTGTATTTGAATATTGCCCTTTGAGGATAGCGAAGCAATCTGTGTCGCTTCATCGCTGCTCTTTCCCTGCATCATCAAGCCCATACGAGTGCGATTGAATGTGGAAGCAACTTCAGAAGTGACATCACTTTCCACTGCAAATCGTTCAACATAATATTGTGTACGATGATAGATGGCATTGGAGTATGCCGAAGCTCCTGTAACAGGTCCCAGCACCGTTCGAAAAGCCAACATTAGAAAAATCCATGTGCCGATTTGGCGGTCGGCATCCTGAAGTTTGAGAATTCCATAGTAACCGCAAAAGGCATAGAGCATAAACATTCCCATAGTACGTAATACGGTGGGGAGATAAACTTGTGAAAACTCAATCATTGTTTGGAATCTAAAATATAGTAGCACAGATGAAATGGTAATCAAGAAGAATGCTACAGCACAAATCCATCGAGCATGAAACCTTCTCTTAATCATGAATACATTAGTTATTGTACCCAAGATGATGCCCAGAAACTGCCACTTGGCAATACCTGCAGATTGGATGGTATCAAGTTTCAGCCCCAACCCCATGATACCGCTAACAAGCGCCGAACAGGATGCAAGGAACATGGCAAAAAAGAAACCTATCACCGCAAAAACTACACCACGCCTTTTTAAGACACTGAAATCTATCAGGCGAGATTTAGCCCCAACTTGTTGGAGTATAAAGAGGCCCAACGAAAGGACTCCTACGCAACCAGCAATAGAGATACGAACATCGTCAAACCAATCGTAGGTCTTGCCATAAGTGAGTATATAGGAGAGGGTGATGAACACCAAAGCGCACGGTATGGCCTGACTGATGGGTGGCAATACCAATGAGATCCGTCTTGCCCGTTCTCTTCCTGGTGCTAGTAGCACCAATACAAGCAACATGGCGATAATTGCCATCCCCATTACTGCCAAATAGGAGTATTGCCAACGATAGTAGTATGCAACATAACTAATGGCATAATTTCCCAACTGACCTATTGACAGAAAGAGCATATAAATTAAATTCATGGAGCCTCCTCTGTTATGGTTCATTTCTGTCACTTGTTCACGCGATAATTCTTTAGGGGGCGTAAGTATACACCCGATATTGACTCCCATTACTCCCTCAGCGAGACTGAAGATGACAGATAGAATGACAACAATTCTAATGAATCCCATCAGAAAATTACAGAACGTAATCAAGGCTATTGACTCTGTTAGCGCACAAATTCCACTCAATGCCATCAGTAAGAAAAAACCACAGAGCAACATATCTCGAAAGCGGTAAGTCCTTACAATATGAAAGACAAACGGACCGCCAACCATCAAGCCACATGATGCAGCAAAGTTTGCAAACATAATGTGTTCGGAGAGAATACCCATGCCCGACGACATTTCTGTTATATTGTTGCTATATGCTCCGCTAATTAGCGTGGCTGGTATAAAGAGCAACACCAACCCCAACATGCCCAACCAAGTTGGTACCCAATCATTGAATAGAGGCGGATTATTCTTTATAAGACAAGAATCGGGAAATTTCATCTTATGCAGATTATTCGGTTTCTACTACAGCCATCATACCTGCGGCCAGTTTACTATTATCCTCTTTGGATAATCCTACAAAATCAATACGGACAGGAATGCGTTGTTGTATCTTCACGAAGTTACCGGCTGAATTGTCGGTCGGTACCAACGAATACTTCGCACCTGTAGCCGCTGATATGTGTGTAATCACACCCTTAAATTCATCATCCGGCCAAGCATCAATAGTGATATTGACTTTTTGACCAATAGAGAGATTCTTGATTTGTGTCTCCTTATAATTAGCAATAATCCATTTCTGCTCATCGGGAATAATGTTGGTAATGGCTTGACCGGCACTAACTAACTGACCGACTTCCAATACCCGACGACCGAGCCAACCGTCGCAAGGAGCTGTTACAATGGTATATGAAAGATTCAGTTGGGCCATTTCTACTGCACTTTTAGCCCGCAAAATGCTAGCTTCTACACTCTCTTGTTTATTCACAACTTCTGTTACCGATGAGTTCGCTGTACGTTTCTGTTGTCTGACAGACTCTAATTTTGCTTCCAAAGCGATAAGTTCGGTCTCGATCTGTTCCAATTGTATAGGAGTTGCCGCATTACGTTTTACCAAATTCTCAAAACGGCTCTTATCTTTGCGCAGTTTGTTTATGCGTGCTTCGAGTTCATTAATCGATGAGTTATAGACCAAAACACTGTTTTCAGTACGGTCAAGAGTTGCACCAATTACATTCTTGCCCGCATTTGCATCTTTTAATGCAGCTTCGGCTTCCATTAAGCGAATTTTGTGTTCGCGATTATCTATTATTAGCAATGTATCACCTTTATGTACATACTGATGTTCCGTGAATCGAATCTCACTGATATATCCTGAAGCTCTTACGTTGATAGATGATATGTATTGTTCGACCTGAGCATCATCAGTTGTCGTTGAATCATCAAAACTAAAAAATATGAAGGCAATCCACACCAACCCAATACCCAAACATAAAATCCCAACAATTGTGAGAATCTTATTAGATTTGTTCTTTTTCTGTTCCATTATCTATTATTTAATATTTATTCTTTATTGTTCTAATCTGTTATGTGATTAAGCTGACCTGTAAGTTTAAGAAGAGAAAGTTCTGATACCATATATTTATAGAGTGCAGATATATAACCATTCTGTGCTTCAGTCATCCGCATTTCATCTTGTAATAAATCACTCATTGATGCAACACCCTCTTTATATTGCTCAGTAGTTACCAAATAAACATTTTCCGCTAAGCGGAAATTCTTTTGTTGACGTTCTGCATTACGGACATTGCTATACCAATCATTTAACAGGTTGCAATATTGTGTTTGAAGGTTTTTTTCTGTATTTTCAATCGTAGTTTGTATTTGCGCCAGCTGAACCTTGATTTTTCTAGTCTTGTTTCTTTTTGCAATACCATCAAATATAGGGACTTTCAATTGCAATCCCCAATAGGTGTGGTTATACCATTTATTGGATGGATGTGAATGAAAGTAATTCTTGAATTTGTCTGTATATGCTGTCCAAGAAGTACTTCCTACTAATGATAAACTAGGTAGGTATTCTTGAGACACTATCTTCCGTTGTTTCTCTATTACATCCAATTGCATATCCAATAGTTGTAACTCGTAAAGATTGTGAGATATTCCTATATGTAGGTGTGTTGATTCTGAATCTATTTGAGTGTCAAGTGCTGACAGACATATAGGTGTTTCGGGAGACCAATCCAACATATAACGCAACAGATTCAATTGTTGCTTATAGGCAAGTCGAGCATTGGTAAGTTGTGTGTGAAGGTTCTCCAGATTGATACATACACGTTGCACATCTACTTGTAAGGCCATGTCATTGTCGTAAAAAGCAATAGTAATGTTTTTCAACCTTTCTAAGCGGGCAATATTGGTTTCTATTAATTGTGCCTGCTTGAATGTGGTTTGAGCCAGATAATATAGCTTGGCAGCTTCCACTGTTAAATCCTCTTTAGCCTTTTCGTATGAAACTTTACTAATATCGGATAATTTTTTTGCCAATTGAATACTAGTGTAAAGTGTCTGGTTGTATATAGGCATCACTAATTGGAAGCCTCCTGTTGTTTGAAACTCTAACCCTTTGTTAACCATATAAGGAATATCGACACCTAGCATTGTACTGATACCTGAGCCATCGCTTACGGATGTCGCAGGTTCTACATTGTGTGTGAAATTGGCAAAAGCCTGGATAGTTGGTAGTAGGCGATTACGGTTCTCGGATAATCCGACTTGTGCAATTTGTACATCCTTTTGCTTGTTTTTGAGAGATAGATTGTTTTCTATGCAAACCTCTATGCATCGCCGTAGTGTCAGTGTGTCATTTTGTGCCATACAATTACTTCCCATCATGAGAAACAATATGGCCAATAATCTGTTTAATTTCATATTACAATTCATCTTTTAATTCGATTTGCAAAGTTTGTTATCTTTGCTTAGGATAATCAATTATCCCGTATCTGATTGATACACAAATAGCGAATGCTACGGTAGATGGTTGTTGGTAACGATTTGGCGACTTCGAGATTGCACCAATCTTCTGCATTCTACTTTGTCAAACAACTCTGATACAAAAGT
>CAZTFX010000064.1:0-12669 GCA_964613095.1 uncultured Muribaculaceae bacterium
GCAATCGCCGCTTACAGAAGAGAGAGAGCAACAAGTGAGACAAGAAACTCCATGTGTTGCTCTCTCTTGTTTTATTTATAGTTTCGCTTCTCAATAAGCCCCAATAAGCCGAGAATGTCGTTAAGGACCGTTAAGGTCGATAAAGTCTTTAAGGTGCACAGCGGATAATGGTGGCTTAGCTGATAAGAAGATAAATAAGTTAGATAAAAGGGTATTTTAGATTAGTTGTTATTATTATCCAATAAACCTTAATTTTATAGATTAACGATTATTTTGTTATAAATTTCATGATAATATCTATTTTCCTTATTTAATTATTTAGATTTTCACTCTTTTTCTGCACAAATATAGGTAATATTAAATATTTATTAAAATTTTCAAACTAAAATCAACTTAAATTACTATTAAAATTCGGATATTTTTTCCTTAATCTATAAAATTAGAGAGATTTATGAAGAAAACTTACAATCTATTTTGCTGAATTGCAATATATAGAAAGAACCTCTAAAAAATATTACTATTTTAAGCCAAATTGGTTGGATAATTTATTATAACTTCTTTAAAGGTTTGATTGTTATTGTTCAACCAATATTAATATAAATAAATTAATCATTAAAAAATATCTTCTAAAACTAATATGTGTAGTAAAAGAAAATCTATTTTATTTCTATTATTGATATTCTTGGGTCTTAATTTTTCGTCGTGTATTGATTGCTGTGACGAACATCTTGACCCTAATGAGATATCGAAAAAAACCGGTCCGATTTTTGCCCCGGGAATACATCCGGTTCAAATAGGAAATATGATATTTGAATATAATCCGGACTATACAATAGCTGCATTTGGACAAAATCCTTATGCAGAAGTAACTTATAATCCATTTGAAATATTTTATTATTGTGAGTATCCGCAGGTTGATACAACATATATTGAAGGGACTAATGTATTTTATGGCGGATATGAAAGAACTGCTGTATCAAATGTGGTTTTTAATGAGCAAGGTAAAATAATATCTTTTTCGTCGGAGTTTGAATCAGAAATCAATAGTTCTATTGAATCGAATGAACAAGGAAACATTCAATTGAATTGTTATTTGGAATACGATTATACCGGATATAAGTTGATTAATATTGGAGGAGAAATCATAAGAAGCTACTATTTAGAAGGACTTGAGAAGTTTTCAACACAAGCAACTTTTTCAATAGATTTGGAATGGAGTATCAATAATAATCTCAATAAGGTTACAGCCACTTATGCTCAAAACGATGGATTTGGCGAAAGTACAGAGTATGCTTTTGAATATGGAAATGAACCCAATTATCTACAACAATATGTTTCTTCAATATTTGAGCAGAATCTTGCCGAAGCATTATTTCAATGTGAAGATATAGGTGGAATCATCAATCTTAAATTGTTAGGCAACCCTTCGACCGATTTTGTCAGTAAAGTAACAGTATCGGAAACGGAAGCAGATGAAACCGGAAGCTACGTTTACGACTATAATTATTCTTATTCATATTCATTTAATGGCGATAGTACGATAAGCAGTTATACCGAATCTAATGATGACGGCTATTCTACTACTTGGGATTGTATATTCACCGATAACTATGGAATAACACCGAGTCGAAAACAAGATTCGAGATCTTATGATAAGGTGGATAAAAAAACAGTTCATAAATCAAGATTATTTAGAAAATCGATTGATAAATAATAAAAGATACTATTATGAAAAAACTAAATATACTTATTATTATATTGCTTACTTCTGTCCTTTTACCTTTAACAATTCATGCTGTATCGGTTAAAGGATATGTATATGATAAAAAGACAAAAGAACCTATCATTGGAGCCTTTGTAACTATTTTAGGACAAAATATTGGTGCACAAACCGATTTTGACGGTTGTTTTAGCATCAAAAATATTCCGAGTGATACAAAGAAACTGTTGATTAAGAGTTTGGGATATAAAGAACAGACTTTAACTGTGAATTTTACAGAAGACAGTGTGACGCAAGATTTAGGAATTATCTATTTAAAATCGGCTCGTTCAAAGCACTATAACCGCATTACGGTATCTTTTAATCCGGTAACAATACCAACGCCGACTAGCTTTGACCCCTATAATAACGAAATAGAATATTTCTCAGATCAGTCGGGAATATCCGGTTCCTATTTATATGGATATAATTTCTTTAAGAATTTAGCAGTAGAACTTGGAGCTGAATATAATTATACATATTCTATTGTGAATGGGACTGGACATTATCAGTCAAAACATCATTCAGTAGCAATTTTTACAAATTTAATGCATAATTTTTCAATAAGGAATGTCACAGTATCTCCTTATGTAGGACTTTATATGAGAAGGTTTCTGTATTCTAAACTATCTGTTGGTGATAGTCAAGGATGTATTTTATATGACATGAAAGATCATTTAAATAAGAAATCGGAGAATTTAGGAGTTCAATTTGGACTTGGATATAAATATAAATTTGTTTATATGGGATGTGAAATAAGTTATGATTTTAATCAGGATAGAAGTCATGATATAGTAGATCATACAAGGATTGATTCGAGTGATCCGTTTCTAGAATATTCGGTATCGTTAGGTTTTGAGTTCTAAATATTATTATTGCGTTAAAAATTACACAAATGAAAAAGCTAACTAATTTATATAAACCATACATGTTGTTATCTATTAAAAAGAAACTAATGTTGATATTGGCGGTATTAACATGTTTCAATATGAGTATTACGGCAGCCACAATAGAACCTTTATGGGAGTGTGAGGCTCATGGAGTATCTGATGTTGTACGAAGTTCAATTGGTTTTGGCGATAAAATATATGTGTCAAATGTAATTACCGGTTGTGTTGAAGAATGGCATAAAGGAAATAAGACCAAAGAATGGAATGTAAATCAATTTTTGTCTTCTCAAAATGAAAACACCACGTTATGGACTGCAATAACGTGTGATGATTTCGGAAATATTTTAGTAAATATTGGTGGTAAAGAAGATGTTGCCGGTGGAACTAAGTGGCTATTGATTCCTGCCGATGGTTCTCAAATGCAAATAGTGGAAATCAATTACCCATCAAAGGTAACCCCCGGTCGTATCGACTATATTGGTCGTGTAATAGGAAATTTATTGGATGACGCTTACGCTGTATTTGCTCCAAGTGAAAACCCAAATAATATTTTTGATTTGTTTGGTCCTAATCAAAGTAATAATGTTGTTTTAATAAATCTACGCAAGGATACTAACGGACAAGTTGTTTCCGATTTAAATAAATCAAGAATAATACCATCAAAAACAGCATGTTCGATTGGTATAAATGTAGTGATGAATACCACTTATAGAGAGATAAGCAGTTTATCTTCAGTGAAAGACGTTGGTTCAAAGATATATTTGCGCAACTATAAAAATAGTAACTTGTTCATGTGGAATGGAAATCATTTGACTGAACAAAAGGGAATAGGAAATGATGGCTGTACGGCAAGAGGATTTGATGTCTTTACAATAAAAGATGTGGACTATTACGTGGTACCATGCAAATCGTCTGATGGTAGAACTGCTTCATTTGAAGTACGTTATCTTAATACCGGAGACGTTGCGGCACAATATAGTACCAATGGAACGGAAGATAGTGAATACAGCTCTTATACAGCACGAGTCAGCTCTGATGGAAAGTCGGCTGTAATCTACGCATTCAACTATAAGGATAAAATTGGAGTTTATACATTTAAACCCGACGGATATGTTGAACTTATACAAGACTTGTCTATAGATAGCGATACAACGTTAAAAGTAGGTGAAACTGCAGTACTGAATGCAATGATAACTCCTTCAAATGCAACCAACAAGATGCTATCATGGGTTTCAATGGATGAAAGTGTAGCCGCTGTCGATAATAATGGTATGATTTCTGCCATAGCACCCGGAAATACAAAGATTATAGCAACCACTACCGATGGAACAGAGTTGTCAGACACATGTGCTGTTACAGTTATTCAACTTGTACAGGATTTAAAGATTGATACTGATACAACGTTAAAAGTAGGTGAAACTGCAGTACTGAATGCAATGATAACTCCTTCAAATGCAACCAACAAGATGCTATCATGGGTTTCAATGGATGAAAGTGTAGCCGCTGTCGATAATAATGGTATGATTTCTGCCATAGCACCCGGAAATACAAAGATTATAGCAACCACTACCGATGGAACAGAGTTGTCAGACACATGTGCTGTGACAGTTATTCAACTTGTACAGGATTTAAAGATTGATACTGATACAACGCTAAACGTAGGTGAAACTGCGGTATTGAAAGCTACGATAACTCCTGAAAATGCAACCAACAAGACATTGATTTGGGCTTCAAATAATATAGCAGTTGCAACAGTAATAAATGGAACAGTAACAGCTTTATCTGCCGGTACAGCAACAATCACAGCTACTACTACCGATGGTACAGGGTTATCGGCTGCTTGTACTGTAACAGTAAAGTATCCTACCATATATGTACAATCAATATCAATTGAAGAAGAAAAGACATTGAACGTAGGAGAAACTACAACAATTACAGCAACGATATCACCTTCAAATGCAAGTAATAAATCACTTAATTGGACTTCTCTTAATACAGATGTTGCAACCGTTTCCAATGGAGTTGTGACAGCAAAATCAGTAGGAACAGCTACCATTACAGCTACTACTACCGATGGTACAATATTGTCAGACACATGCGTCATAACGGTAGTTCAGTTGGTTGAAACATTAACTATAGATAGAAAAAAGACATTGAGTGTGGGAGAGACTGCTTCTATTACCGCAACAATATCACCTTCAAATGCAACAAATAAATCACTTAATTGGACTTCTCTTAATACAGATGTTGCAACCGTTTCCAATGGAGTTGTGACAGCAAAATCAGTAGGAACAGCTACCATTACAGCTACTACTACCGATGGTACAATATTGTCAGACACATGCGTCATAACGGTAGTTCAGTTGGTTGAAACATTAACTATAGATAGAAAAAAGACATTGAGTGTGGGAGAGACTGCTTCTATTACCGCAACAATATCACCTTCAAATGCAACAAATAAATCACTTAATTGGACTTCTCTTAATACAGATGTTGCAACGGTTTCCAATGGAGTTGTAACAGCAAAATCAATAGGAACAGCTACTATAACAGCAACAACCACTGACGGTACAATCTTGTCGGATACGTGTGTAGTAACGGTAGTTCAGTTGGTTGAAACATTAACTATTGATAGTGAAAAGACATTGAATATAGGAGAGACTGCAACAATTACGGCAACAATATTACCTGATAATGCAAGTAATAAATCACTTAATTGGCATTCTCTTAATAGAGATATTGCAACTGTTTCCAATGGAGTTGTGACGGCAAAGTCAGCAGGAACAGCTACCATAACAGCGACAACCACCGATGGTACAAATCTATCGGATACATGTGTCGTTACGGTCAATCAACCTATAATTGAACAATTATGGGTACACGATATGAGTTCAGTAGGTTCTGCTGTCCGTCATATTGCTTGTGTAAGTGACAGTGAAGTGGCAGCTACTAATATATCTTTCAGTGGTGGTTCAGATAATGTTATTTTCTTTAATGCTAGTGGTCAAACCTCAAAAGTTCATGATGTAGCAAAATTCCTTAACGAAAACAAGATAGGAACAACGAATGATTCAATTGGGTTTTCTCCTTATGGTCTTGGTTGTGGAATAGATGTTGACGGAGTAGGTAATATAGTTGTTAACCTAGGTTTTCCGAGTGCAACTTCTGCAACAAATTTTGTTGCTATAGCTCCTGATGGAACTATGAAACACATTGTTTGTGAAGTGCCTGTTTCGGGTGAGGCTGCTCGTGCTGATTTCTTGGGTGTTACCGGTGATATATTCACTAATGGTTATATTGGTCTAACTCCAAGTGGAATGAATTATGCTTTTGTCTATAACATTTATGAAGGTGAACAAGATAAGGACTATAGTTACCTTGTAAATTCAGATGAGGTGACTTTTTCGAGTGACACCAAGTTGTTCTTCCCGAATAAAGAAACAAAATTGTATTTGACGCCTAACGATAATTGGAAAATTGATAATGCGCGTTTTGCTGCTTATTTCTTCGGAAGTGATGGTTATTCTTGGGCTTCAATGACTGCTGTTGAAGGTGAAACAGATCTTTATGAAGTAACAATACCAACAGGGTCATGGACTGCTGTTATTTTCTGTCGTATGAATCCTGACACTTCAGAAAATAACTGGGATAATAGATGGAACCAAACAGCAGATTTGTTTTATGGTGGAGTAAATAATCATTTTATAGTTCCTAATGGTAGCTGGAACGGTGCTAATACAGGTTGGACTATTAGTGCTCCTGAATTTTATGTATATCAACGTTCTTTAAAAGGTTTACGTTACTCTGATGGTACAAGTGCATTGACTATAATGGAAGGAGATAATTTCTCGCAAGGAAAGGCTACAAATTCCGGTGCAACGGCATTCGTTGTAAATGGTATTACATATATCGTAATGCCAACTCCGGATGAATCAGGTGCTCGTGCTAATGCCTTTAAGATAGTAAACGTAGCAACCGGAGAAGTTGCGTTGACTTGCCAAGGTGCTGAAGGTTTTGCTACAAATTATGCACAGGATTTCTCATCATACGTTAACGAAGATGGCACAGTGAGTATTGCTCAGTTGGTACAAGGAAGATACTTGGCGATGTATGTTTTTGATCCAAGTGGAAATTATGAGCCTGAACCGGTTGTTCCGGTAGGAGCCTTGACGATTGAAAAAGAAAAGATTCTTGAAATAGGAGAATCGGCTGATATTGCTGTAACATTCTCACCTGACAGTATATCAAATAAAACACTTCAATGGACTTCAAGTGATGAAAGTATTGCTACCATATCTAATGGTACTGTTACTGCTCATTCTCTTGGGACAGTAAAAATAACAGCAAAAACTACAAATAATCTTTCAGATGTTTGTATTGTAACGGTAGTAAAAGCAACCGAATTATTTTCAATTGAAAGTAATAGAGTTATAGGGGTAGGAGAAACTGCCGATATAAAAGTTAAAAAGATGCCGGAAACAAATGATAGTATAGGTTGGGAATCCTCTGATGAGTCTATTGCTACTGTTTATAATGGTATTGTTTCTGCGGTTTCTGAAGGAACGGTAAAAATTGTTGCGACAACAACAGATGGTAGTAATCTATCTGATACTTGTATTGTAACCGTTGTTCAAGAAACGATTTCGCTTGGTGAGGTTCGTATTTATATCAATCCGGGTCACGGTTCTTGGACTGCAAATGATCGTCCTTTTGGTACAGTGAAACATGGTGCAAATAATGCTTATACTGATGCAGCCAATGATACAACAAATTTCTTTGAATCAAATACAAATTTACAAAAGGCATTTGGAGTATTAGAAAAACTTATCGATTATGGAGTACCATTTGATAGGACAAAGAATCAAAACAACGACAATTCTCATCGTGTGGGTGCAGCTCTTGATTTAACACAAAATATCGTTATGAGTCATGTTAAGTGTGGTGCTTCACCCGCTTATATTGACTATACCACTCATGAAGAAAATCCTGATAATGACTATTATAATCGATCTCTATCGGAGATTGCAGCCGAAGTAGAGACCAATTATTTCGATATGTTTATTTCTATTCACTCAAATGCTCATACCGATGGTAGTACTGTAAACTATTTGTATTTTGCTATAGACGGATACGGTAGTGATGACGCAAAAGATGCTCTTTCTAAGGAAATGAGTCGATGCGGATGGAATTACAGTATCCTTGATCGCCATCAAGCATGGACGCATTATGACTATACAATGACTGCTGCCGACCTTGCTGCAGGTAAAGGTAAAATCGCAAAACAACAACTTGGCGTTTTGAGGCATGATATACCAGGCTACTTGGTAGAAGGACATTTCTTTACTTATCAGCCTGCACGACATCGTGCAATGAATTGGGATGTATGTCGTCAGGAAGGTGTAGCATACGCACGTGGTATTGCCGATTATTTCGGATGGGAAAAAGAATCTACCGGAGATATTTATGGTGTAGTTCGAGATCTTTATGAAGAATTTACACATGAATATTATAATGCCAGAGAAGGAACCAATGATGTTTATTTGCCACTAAATAATGTACAAGTTACTTTGGTTAAAGAAGATGTTGTAATAGATACATATTCAACGGATGATGAGTATAATGGAGCATTTGTATTTACCAATTTAGAGCCGGGAACATATACATTGGAATTCTATCACGAAGATTATAACTCTGTAGTTCCTGTAACTGTAACAGTCTCGGAAGCTGAAACATCCTACCCAAGTGTTTTCCTTGAGAAGATTGATAGTGCAAATTCTTCCGAAACAGTAACTAACGTCAGTGAGAAAGGGAAAGGTTCAACAGCCGTTGAAACAATTAAGATCAATGACTCGGAAGAAGTGATAGAGTACTACAATTTACAAGGTATGCGTGTAGAAAATCCCGAAAAAGGAATCTATATCAAGAAGCAAGGTTCAAAAGCAACAAAAGTAATACTAAAATAAGTTGATAATTAATACTTGGATTTGCTTTGATAAATGAATTGAGGGATATTTGTCTATAATGTCGAATGACAAGAATTTTCCAAGAAGGACGTACTTATAAGGTATGTCCTTCTGTTATAATTATGAATAGGTGAGATAAACATGTTGTTTTATAAACTTTTCAAGCGATTATTAAAAACAATTGCTTAAATTTGAGGAAAATTTAATTTTAAAATAAAAAAGATATGCATGTATTTAGATTTTTATTGGCAGTTGTAACCATGTTGATGGTTTTATCGTCAAGTTCGTTATCTCCATCGGCAAAACAACGCACAGATCAGGCTATTAAGGATGTTATTGATGAGTTTAATGCTGTGGGTATTTCGGCTGCAGTGGTAAAGGATGGTAAAATAGTGTATAATGAGTCTTTTGGATACAAAGATTTAAACACAAAGACTCCTCTTGCCAACGATGATATAATGAGAATTGCTTCGATTTCAAAATCATTCACGGCAACATCTCTTTTGCAACTTGTGGACAAGGGTATCATCTCTCTGGATGATGACGTGAGTGATTTGATTGGTTTCAAAATAAGGAATCCTCATCATCCGGATGTTCCGATTACATTGAAAATGATACTGTCGCATACATCGAGTATCAGAGATAAAGAGGATTATTTCACATTGGATCACTTGAACCCTGTCGTTTATGGAGATTGTGAGGAATCATATTTTAAATATAAACCGGGTGAGGGGTATTGTTATTCGAATATGGGTCTTAACCTAGCCGGAACAATTCTGGAAAAGGTTTCGGGATTGAGATTTGACAATTATGTGAAAGATAACGTGATACGCAAACTGGGGTTGTATGGCGGACATAATGTTGATTCTCTTGATAATAGTAGGTTTGCCATTATTTATAGTCGAAAAAATGGTGAATATGTAGAATCTAAAGGGGCTTACAGACCTACTGCCGACAGAATGAAGGATTATGTGTTTGGGTATTCTTCACCGATGTTTTCTCCTACAGGTGGTGTGAAAATTTCGGCACATGATTTGGCCGTGTATATGATGATGCATATGAATTATGGAGAATGTAATGGAATTCGTATAATTTCAGAGAAAAGTGCTAAAGCCATGCAGACTCCGGTATGGAAGAATGAGGGTAGTGAGGAGGACCAATATGGTCTGTGTTTGAACGATTTTATCAATTACATAGACGACGAGAAATATAATGTGCCGGGCAGTTATCCTGTGGGACACACCGGAGGTGCTTATGGACTAAACAGTATTATGATATGGAGTCCTAAAGACGGTTGGGGTATAGTGGCAATGACAAACGGATTCACTTATGTGAAAGATAAAAGTTTCTTGAAGACCTTAACAAATGCAATATATAAAGCTTGTATTAAAGAATAATCAGACATTTTTTTAAAACGAGATTTTTAGAAGTTGTTTAAATTTTATTTCGAGATTATTTTAAGAGGTATTTTGTATTATTAACCATTTTAAAAAAATGGGAAAGGATTTCATTAAATTTTATAAACAATTGCCACAAGAGCATCAACAAATGTTAGATAACTTTGGAATAAGTTCATTTGAAGATATGCTAGGACTTGCCGTTATGATGGGAGTGGATTTGGATAAACTCTATGACAGTATGGAAGACGGTAGTTTGGCTTCGGGAAAAATGAAGTTTGAGGAACTGTTGACAGATACAAACATTCCTTCAATGAGTATGTCTAAAGGAAATACTCATGAAAATGACGATCCCTTTGCCTTTCCTGAAAATTGCTTTAGAGATGAAAAACCGCATGAATTGCATTTGCGTATAAAATTGCTTAACGCACCGTTACCTATATGGAGAGAAATAAAAGTGCCGTCAAATATAACGTTGGAGTTTTTTGCGTTTATAATTAATCATGTAATGGGGTGGAATAATACACATTTGCACTCGTTTACGGCAAAAGGTATCGGATATAAAAACACGGTATGTCTAAAAATGGATCGTGAAATGGATTTTGGATTTAGAGTTCCATTGTCGCTTGATACAAATGTATTTCCTATCTCTCATTTCTTTAAAGAAAAGAAAGACCGTATAAAATATGAATATGACTTTGGAGATAGTTGGGAACATGAAATATGGTTGAAAGGAGTAAGGACGTATTCACCGGATGAAAAGCCGGTGTTAAAAGTATATAAAGGTAGTGGAGCCTGTCCGCCCGAAGATTGCGGAGGTGTATGGGGGTACTCGGAGATATTGAGAATAAGAACAAAGACCCGAAAGACTAAAGATGAGAAGGAACGTCTTGAATGGTATGGTATAGAGAAAGGTTTTGATCCTGTATATTTTGATATGGACGAAACACAAGACGAACTTAATGATTTATGGCAGTATGCATTATCCTAAGAATTTTAGTTGTTCTCCAATATGTATTTACGATGCAGAAAGTGTAGATGATTATCAATCAGTCATTTAGCACTCTAAAAGGTACAACCACTCATTTGGCAAGTCGTTGAGAATGTGTAAGTTAGTGATTTTCAACGCCGTTTTTGCCTTGTACCTCCATTTTGGAATGTAAAAGTAAGTGTAATTTCTTGAATATCAAAACCCGAGGTACAAAAACTTGCAAAAAATCGCATTTTTCACCCCAAAAAGGTACAAAAACGGCTCTGAAACCGAGGTCGGAGTCAGAGCCATCTTGCTATTATATTTTGAGTCGTTTTTTGTCTATTTTACTGTGGGGCTACTATGGGGTTACTGTGGGATTACTATGGGGTGAATAACTTGTCGGGTGCTTGTTGGATACTTGATGGGTGTTTATGAAAAAAGTATCATAGGTGGTACTTAGGTGGTTTCGCTGTATGTGTCTAATAATGAACTGGTAATACCATTCATTAGTTGTTACATCTACTTGTCGGGTACTTGTTGGGTGCTTGGGGAGTACATAGGGGGTGCTTAGGTGGTAACGTGGGGGGCTTGTCCTGTTACTTGCCCTGCAACTTGTCCTGCTGCTTGTCCTCAAACACCACACATAGTCGTCTATTGCATTACTGATGATATCGGTTGTTTTTGCTGTTTTATCCTAAACTCATAGTTGAGAATCATAAAAGTCCTCCTGATTTTCTACAATATAAAGCAACTCCATCTACAGCATCCTCAAAACCGAGAGTGTGCATTATACCATAATGCTCTTCAATGAAAGCAATGCCCTTATGTATACGAATATAACGGTAAGCTTGTTTTTCAGTCAAGTCATATCGCCTGGCAAATTCGTTTACCAAGGCAATAATATACTCAATTATATCCCTTTTGCTATATTTCATTGTGTATTACATATCGGTCATCGACAAGCCTTTTTGCGATACATCGTAGTCCTTAAACTTGCCTGTGGCACGAGTAAAGGCACCAATCTTCTCATTTAGAGTATCCGCATCGAAGTTGTCCTCTTTTCGCTTTACCTCGATGAATACTGCCTCATCGTTCAATTCGTTCTCGGCAACAATATCAATCTCGTTCTCGCCCTTTCGATCCCACCAACTGCCGATGCGTGTGTATGCTTTACTCTCCATAAGCATACGCTTGAAATATCGTTCGAGCATCTTGCCACTGAAAGTCTCATAGTCGCGATTGATGATAGTCTTTACAGCATCGTAGTTCTCAATTTCAAGCATATAGTTGTACTTGTATATGAAGCGGAACCAGAAGGTGAAAAAGTTGTCCTCAATCGTATAGCGAACATTCTTTGTTGAGCTCTTCTCGAAGATCGGTTGGTTCTTGGTAATTACCTCATACTCCTTCTCCAATTTTGTGAGGTAGCCACCAATCTCCCTGCCGACAATCTGTTCAATCTCCGAGCGTAGCGTCTTGCCACGAGCAATGGCCGAAAGAATAGAGAAATAGACTCCGTAGTCCTTGCCAAATTCCTCGATAAGTATAGCCTTGCCCTCGCCTAAGAATACAGAGTCAGCCTTAATGATATGGTTAAGCATCTTTGTTTTGGTCGTGGCACCAGCATCAACGAGCAACTGAACATACTTTGCCACGCCACCTGTAAACGAGTATAACGCTAACAAGT
>CAZTFX010000065.1:0-12550 GCA_964613095.1 uncultured Muribaculaceae bacterium
ATTGCAACCTTCCTGAAGAACATCCCGAAAGCTACCACTCTTTCATGTGGAACAACTTCTTCAGCCACATCGACATCAAACCGGAGAATGTAAACATTCTTAACGGTAACGCTGAAGACCTAGAAAAAGAGTGTGCCGACTATGAAGCAAAAATTGCTGCTCGTGGCGGTATTGATTTGTTCATGGGCGGTGTAGGTCCTGACGGACACATTGCGTTCAACGAACCGGGTTCTTCTCTAAGCTCGCTTACTCGTCAAAAAACTCTTACACAAGATACAATCATTGCAAACTCTCGTTTCTTCGATAACGATGTAAACAAAGTGCCTAAGACTGCTCTTACTGTAGGTGTTAAGACTATATGCAACGCTAAGAGTGTACTTCTTCTTGTAAACGGTTACAACAAAGCTCGCGCTTTGCGTGAAGGTGTAGAAGGTGCAGTTTCTCAACAATGGACAATCACAGCTCTTCAACTTCACCCTAAGGCAATCATCGTGTGCGATGAAGACGCTTGTGCAGAATTAAAAGTGGGAACTTATCGTTACTTCAAGGATATTGAGAAAGACAATCTTGATCCTGCTACTATCTTGAAATAATATCGAGATTAAATAAACTGTTGATAATTACTGAAAAGACAAAAGCCCTGAGCCATTCGCTCGGGGCTTCGTTCTATAAGTTTTACCTTTTTGAAAAGAATTATAGTATCTCCTACTATTTTATACATTCCATGAAACACATATACCAGAACGAGGAAATATTGTACTTTCTGTTTCAAATACACCTTTATTTTTATGAATAGGATAATCTATATCAGGTATATCAACAGACGCTATAAATTTTATAAAATCAACATCATCCCTTACGTTCTTTATTATTGTCCTATCAAAGCGTATTTCAAATCGAGTTTTATCTATCATTGTATTTGCAAATACACATAGGAATCGACCTTCTTTGGGAGACTTATATTTACATTCTACCCGCCCCCTATATATACATAAACCTTTATCTTCTTTCAAGCACTTTTTCGGAACAACTGCCCTAAAAATTAAAGCTTCTAATTTCATTATTCCAGTATCATCAAGACCTCTATGTACCTCACAAATAATATTATCAAAATTATATCCTTGTATATTCTCTACACTAACTAATTCATTATTATCTCCATATCGCTTAAAATTCCATTCCGGTAATGACATTTTTAAACCTAACTCTGTCATTAACGCATCAAGTTTATCTTTCTGAGTACTATCTAATAATTCACTTGTTCCTATAATTTTTTCAATATCAGATATCTGACCTAATAATTTTATCTCCTCATGAAAGAAACATTTATTTTTAGACATGTACCTATCTAAAGTGTTGTTTCCAAAAGTAAAACAACAACACATTTCTATTGTATCAGACTCAGGCTTAAAATATCTTGTGTATTTTAAATCTTGATCAATAAAATAATAATCTCCACCTCCCGATGTTACCCCTACAACATAATCAAAATCACCTCTTAAAACGCCCAAATTATATTTTATATATTTACTATAATATGGAGCTAGTTTCGGAGAAAAATGAGATATACTGTTTTCTATTATTTCGGTGACAGTTTTATCATCATACATTGTCATTAGACCATCATTATCAAACTCATCTTTTTTAGCTTTTAATAATCCCAATATTCGTTCAGAAATAGCTCTATCATACAATTCTTCATTATCCTCTTTTCGTATTATCCTGTTTATTATATATACAGCACATATCGTACATAATGAAAAAGTACAACCAGTTATAAGTTCATATACACAATCATTACGAAATTGTTGATTTTCCCAATATAACACAAATACCACTACAACTAAAATAATAGGTAAAACAATAGCACCCGTCAACCAAATATTCTTTATAATCTTTTTTCTATCTATATAACTTCTTGATTCTTTCTGCATAGTTTTAAGATTTAAGTTATTTTTTGTATTAAAAAATAAACAAATTAAAAGTCTAATAATTTAAATCTGCTCTTATCTTCTTCTTTTTGATGAATCTGATAATGCCACCATTCATATTTATGTGGTAATAAGCCATATTTCCCCATAATATGATAAAGCAACATTCTATTAACATACGCCTGTTGTGTTATTCTATTTTCACATACAAGTTCACGTTCATGTCCAACATGAGCTTCTTCACAAAATGCATCAAAATCGGTACCCATATCTACCAACTCTCCATTACCATCACAAATAGATAAATCTATCGCCATTCCATAATTATGAAAACCACCCTTAAATTCCCCATAAGGATTTGCAATATAACACTCTTGAGCTGTACCTTTTACAAGGTCAAACATCTCACGCTGTACCCCAATAGGACGAGCTGCATCAAATATCACAATAGTATAATCATCGTTTAAACTTTTCAAATATTGATTAGCTTGTACTATTACATTTGCCAACTCCGGAACCGAATAGACTCCTAAATATTCTTTATATAAAACCTTTCCTACAAAATTATTTGCTGTAGCATATCTTATATCAGTTTTTATTGATGAATCAAGTTCTAGAATATTCACCAAGCCACAATCTAAGAACCTTCTTTGAATATCATTCATTTTATAATTCATCAATATTTTTGTTTAATTTCGGGTAGAGCTTTGTTGATATCGTCAATTCTACGACCGTCACTAGGGTGAGTGCTTAAAAATTCAGGGGTAGTTCCTCCCTGTGCCGACATCTTCTTCCAGAATGTAACAGCAGCATCAGGATTATATCCTGCCATTTTCATAAAAACAAGCCCCATATAATCGGCTTCACTTTCATGCTTACGAGAAAACGGCAACATTACTCCATATTGAGTTCCAAGCCCATATACAGTACCGGCTATCTGTTGTGTCACAGCACTTTTCTTTGACAAAGCAACCGACAAAGCTTGAGAACCATAGGACGCTAACACTTGCTGGCTCATGCGCTCATTGCTATGCTTTGCTACAGCATGTGCTACTTCATGACCCACAATTACAGCCAATTCATCTTCGCTTGACACTAGTTTCATTATACCCTCATACACTACAATTTTACCGCCGGGCATGCAGAAAGCATTTACTTCATCACTTTGCACAAGATTAAATTCCCAACTATAATTCTTGATTTCACTCTCAAGTCCATTTGTACGAAGATATTGCTCGGTTGCTGCCGCTATTTTTTTACCTACTCGTGTAACCATCGCAGTTTGAGTTTTATTGGTAGATTTTTTTGCTGTTTTCATATAATCACCATACTGGGTAAGACTTGAAGCCAACACTTCACTATCACTCACCAAATTCAACTGATTACGTCCCGTTACAGCGACAGTACTGCAACTTCCCAATAACATCAAACCTATAAAGACATATAAAAATACCGATTTTCTCATATTTATATAAAATCTAATTATCAATAATTATTACGTAGCCATTCGGCATGAGAAGTCTTATCATTACGAGACTTCCATAATTTATTGTCGATATATACACGCAATTTCAACTGTTGCCATAATCCAAATGCTTCTTCGGTATAATGAAACACAAGTGACGCTTCGAGATTCACAAAACGATTACGTATAAAATGAAAATTCACATCGGTTCGGCTGTACAATGGTGCTTGAAAATATGGATCACCCATATTAAGTAATGCGCCAAACATAGGATAAAGAGGCATTATACCTTTTCCTGCAAAGAATGTTTCTTTTATACTTATACGTTTCTTCTCGGCTATTGCATTCACAAGTAATCCTGCACGATTTTGCCATCCACCCACTAATCTGGAACGTTGAAGTGAAACTAATGCTCCGGTTTTTATGACAAGGCTGTCAAGTGCGGTTGCCGAAGACAAATTAAGCCCCACATACGGATTTACCATAATATCATCATTCACGCCTTCACCTTCGGGGGCATTATCTCGTTTAGCCAAATGATTGATCTGAGCATGACCTCCCAAAAGAAATGCTCCACGCGGATTCCATTGTCCGTTAAAATTAATATTAAACGCTTCTCGTTTGGATTCACTTTGTTGACTACGCCAATCCAGCGACAATTCGGCATAACCTCGAGGTTTCACGTATTGTATCAATAATCCACGTACATTAGGTTGATTATAAGCAATCGAGTCACTCAACAAGAATGTAGGTAGAGCCTCAACAAACTGAGAACGAGGGAAAACACCAAAACTTACACGCAAATCTTTATCATTATATTGATAATATACCGTAGGTTTCACTTTATGACGTTCCCAATCATCTCCACAAGGCTGAATCCACGATAGTCCACCGGCAATTTTATGAGTTCCGTTCATCATCGTTAATCCCACTTCAGGCGATACACGGGTGAGGAATATGGTCCCGTTCCCCGAATAAAATTTATCACCCTCACGATTGTCGAAAACAGTATTTACATCCACACTCCAAGTTACACCTTGTGCCATTGTAATAACAGCACAAACCAACATAGAGAGTAATATATTAAGACGCTTACGCATTTGTTGTACTTATTTTCTCTATTCCGGCTTTTATACGCTTAATTGTTTCTTCTTTACCGATAAGCTCGGTTATATCAAACATGTGAGGACCTTTACATTCTCCTACCACGGTCAAACGGAATGCATTCATCACATTACCCATGTGATATCCTTTTTCTGTTATCCAACCTATTACAATATCTTCGGCAGGCTTACTTGAGAAATCGGCAATTTCTTCAAGTACATGAACTAATTCAGTAAGTATGGCAGGTGTATCTTCTTTCCAACGTTTATTCACATCTTTTTCGGCAAATACGGTAGGAGCAACGAAAAAGAATGAGGATTGTTCCCAGAAATCTTTTACAAATGAGATTCTACCTTTAACCAAAGACACAACCTTAGTCAAAAAACTATCACTATACTTTACAACTTCAATACCCTTTTCTGCCAAAACAGGTTTAAACAATTCGGCAAGTTTTTCATCAGGCATATTGATAAGATATTCATGATTGAACCAGATAGCTTTCTCGTAATTGAAACGCGCACCACTCTTTGAGCAATGTTCAAAAGAGAATTCCTTAATCATATCATCCATAGAAAGGATTTCACGGTCATCGCCCGGATTCCAGCCTAAAAGTCCCACAAAGTTTACAACGGCTTCAGGCAAAAATCCTTGTTCACGGAAACCAGCCCAAATGTCCTCATTGTCTTTCCATTCCATAGGGAATACAGGAAAACCAAGTTTTTTTCCATCACGTTTACTTAATTTACCTTTTCCGGTAGGTTTAAGAAGCAAGGGTAAATGAACAAATTGCGGCATTGTATCCTTCCAACCGAAAGCCTCATATAGCAACACATGCAATGGAGCCGACGGTAACCATTCTTCTCCACGAATCACATGCGACACTTCCATCAAGTGGTCATCTACAATATTGGCAAGATGATAAGTAGGAAGGTCATCGGCACTCTTATAAAGTACTTTATCATCAAGAATAGATGAATTTATGACAACCTTACCACGTATAAGGTCATCAACCTCAACATCAATATTAGGTTCTATTTTGAAACGCACTACATACTTTTCCCCTCCATCTATGAGAGATTTTACCTCATCGGCAGACATAGACAAGGAGTTACGCATTCCCATGCGAGTAGAAGCGTCATATTGGAAGTTTTGAACTTCAGCACGCTTTGCTTCAAGTTCTTCAGGCGTATCAAATGCAATGTAAGCTTTACCTTCATCCAAAAGTTGTTTTACATGAGTACGATAAATATCTCGGCGTTCACTTTGCTTATAAGGTCCATAGTTTCCACCTTCATGTACACCTTCATCGATTCCAATACCAAGCCATGATAAAGCTTCATTAATATATTCTTCGGCTCCGGGTACAAAACGAGTTGAATCGGTATCTTCTATACGAAGAATCATATCACCACCATTTTGACGTGCAAACAAATAATTATATAATGCAGTGCGGACACCACCTATATGTAAAGCTCCTGTTGGAGATGGAGCAAATCGAACTCTTACTTTTCTAGCCATAATATGTCTGTTTAATCATTTTTCAGCTACAAAGTTACGATTTTTATCCTTTATACATAACAACAGGTATAATATATTTCACATCAAGAACAATTAGGAATACAAGAATTGTAGCATTTCCTCACAAACTTTTTATCAAACTTAATGTTATATGAATAGTTAATTTAAAACACATATATTATGCATTTAACACCTAGAGAACACGACAAAGTATTGCTTCTCACTATGGGAATGATAGCTGAACGACGATTGAAAAAAGGATTAAAGCTGAATTACCCCGAAGCAGTAGCATATATTACTTCCAATGCGCTGGAAGGTGCCAGAGAAGGGAAAACAGTAGAAGAGGTTATGAACATAGCCTCCAACGTTTTAAAGAAAGAACAAGTTATGGAAGGCGTTGCCGACATGGTAACATTACTGCAAGTTGAAGCTGTCTTTACCGACGGAACACGACTGGTAAGCATACATAGCCCTATTAAATAATAATTATAAACTATTTTAAAGACAATAATTATGGATAAAAACATAACCAAAGGATTTATACCAGAAACCTATGTACCCATAGGAGGTGCAATACTCAGGAAAGAACCCATAGAGTATAATGCGGGAAGACATACCGAAAAAATAAAAGTACATAATACAGGAGATCGGCCCATTCAAGTAGGTTCTCATTTTCATTTTTTCGAAGCTAATCGTTATTTGGAATTTGACCGTCCGGCGGCGTTTGGATGTCACCTCAATATTCCGGCAACATCAGCTATAAGATTTGAACCGGGAGAAGAAAAAGAAGTTGAGGTGGTTAATTTCGGAGGGAAACAGCGTGTTGTAGGGTTTAATGACCTTACTAATGGCTATACAGGCGGTCAAGATACCCCTACTTTCTATCCAAAACAAATCAGTTCGATGAGACGCATGACAATTTATGGATTCAAGTCAAATTAAAATCACACATAACTATGGCAACTATTTCAAGACAAGAATATAACAACCTTTTCGGTCCTACAGTGGGTGATAAAATAAGGCTCGGCAATACCAACTTATACGTTGAGATTGAAAAAGACTTGAGACACTATGGAGACGAATTGGTCTATGGTGGCGGAAAAACTTTTCGAGACGGCATGGGACTTGCCAACACCATGACAGCTAGTGAAGGCTCGTTAGATACAGTTATCACTAACGTAACTATATTGGATCCCATTCTAGGTGTGGTAAAAGCCGACGTAGGTATAAAAGACGGTAAAATTGCCGGTATAGGTAAAGCCGGTAATCCCAATATAATGGATGGAGTATCACCCGACCTCGTTACCGGAGCCTCAACCGATTCCATTTCAGGAGAAAATCTCATTCTTACGGCAGGTGGTATCGATGGACATGTTCATTTCATTGCTCCTCAACAAGCCTATGACTGCTTAAGCAACGGTATAACCACCCTGATAGGAGGAGGTATAGGACCAACAGACGGAACAAACGGAACCACAATTACGTCAGGTACTTGGAATATGCAACTCACTCTGCAATCAATGGAAACTCTCCCTATAAATATAGGTTTATTGGGTAAAGGGAATTGTTCTACCGAAGAACCAATGATAGAACAAATAGAAGCCGGAGCTTGCGGGTTTAAAATTCATGAAGATTGGGGTTCTACGCCGGCTGCAATCAGAGCATGCCTAAGAGTAGCCGATAAATATGATGTACAAGTAGCAATTCATACCGACACACTTAACGAAGGTGGATATGTAGAAGACACCCTTGCAGCTATCGATGGCAGAACCATTCACACATATCATAGTGAAGGAGCCGGTGGCGGACATGCTCCCGATCTTCTGAAAGTAGCTTCCATGCCAAACGTCTTACCTTCATCAACCAACCCTACTTTACCTTTTGGAATTAATTCTCAAGCCGAACTTTTCGACATGATTATGGTGTGCCACAATCTAAATCCTAAAATACCGTCGGATGTAGCCTTTGCCGAAAGCCGCGTAAGACCGGAAACGCAGTCGGCAGAAAACGTTCTGCACGATTTAGGGGTTATTTCTATGGTTACAAGCGATTCACAAGCAATGGGGCGTGTAGGTGAATCTTTCATGAGAACATTCCAAATGGCATCTTATATGAAAGACGTATGTGGTAAATTGGCTGAAGATTCAGCCGAAAACGACAACTTCCGTGTTTTACGCTACTTGGCAAAAATAACAATAAATCCTGCCATAACTTATGGAGTAAGCGACATAATCGGTTCTATTGAAAAGGGTAAAATGGCAGATTTGGTATTATGGGAACCAGCGTTCTTCGGAACAAAACCTAAGATGGTCATTAAAGGAGGTTTGATTAACTGGGCGAAAATGGGTGACACCAATGCTTCACTTCCAACTCCTCAACCGGTATTAATGCGTCCTATGTTTGGCGCATTCGGTAAGGCTACACCTGCAACTTGTATATCTTTTGTTTCTCGCATGTCCTACGAATACGGTATTAAAGAACGTTATGGTCTTGAACGAATCGTTTACCCCGTGCGACGCACTCGACAATTAACTAAAGCAGACATGGTTCGCAACGGATATATGCCAAGTATTGAAGTAAATCCCGAAACTTTTGAAGTTTTTGTAAATGGGAAACATGCCTATGTACCTCCTGCAAAAGAATTTTCATTAGGACAATTATACTGGTTCGGTTAATAATCAATCTACAAAATAACATGAAAGTAATAACCGAAATATTAGGAAATATCTACCATGACCACATGTGGGAATCACGTGCTAAAGTCTGTAAAGTAGAGAAAATCTATCTGGATCAATGGACAGCACAAAAAAGCCGTTTCGTTGCCAAGGACAACAGTGGTAAATCCTACCCCATAGCTTTGGCTCGTCATTCCCAAGTGGCTAGCGGAGATGTTATATTCTATGATTCACTTGAAAACCGCATGGTTGTCTTTCAAGTGGAACTTAGTCAAGTGATGGTAATAGATATGGGAAATCTTGCTTCTATGAATCACGATACAATCATTCATATTGCGGTAGAATTAGGGCATGCACTCGGCAACCAGCATTGGCCTGCAGTAGTAAAAGGTACTAAAGTTTATGTACCTCTCACTGTCGACAAAAAAGTGATGACCAGTGTGATGGAAACTCATCATATTGAAAATATCACATACGAATTTCTACCCGGAACAGAGATTATCCCATATCTTGCCCCTCACGAGATAAGACGATTATTCGGTGGAGCCGGTCATGAAAATTATTCCCATGAACACCATCACTAACGTACATACAGCCCGATTGATTCAGCTATCTGATTCAGCATGTCCCATAGGCTCATTTGCCTTTTCATGCGGGTTGGAATCTGCCGTCGCTTATAATATCGTGCATAATGCCGATACGCTAAAAGAGTTTACACGCACAAGTGCCTTACAATCGGCATTTTGCGACGGTATAGCAGCCATTCACGCATATCGTTCTGCCATCCAAAACGATTTTGACGGAGTTCTTAAAGCCGACCGTTCTCTACTTTTGGTTAAAATGAATGAAGAATCACGAAACATGCTTACCAAAATGGGGCGAAAAATGACTGAATTGGGCTGTAATCTCATTCCGAATGAAATACAAGATTTATTCCTTCACCACATAAGGGAAAGACTCACTCCAGGTACTTTTCCCGTAGCACAAGGAATCGTTTTTGCCACTTTAGGTATCAATGAGAAAGAATTGTTTATATCTCATCAGTATGGAGTAATTAATATGATACTGAATGCAGCCCTCAGATGTGTAAAAGTGAGTCACCACGATACTCAAAAGATTCTCTTTGAATTATTAACCGATATTGACTCTGTTTACGAAGAGGTAAAAGACTTTACTCTCGATGAAATGCATGCATTTTGCCCTGAACTGGATTTATTTACATCCATTCATGAAAAAGGAACACAACGCATGTTTATGAGTTGATTACTTACACACAAAAAGAAACCAAATTATGACAAATATTTGCAGAATAGGAATCGGCGGTCCGGTAGGTTCGGGAAAAACCGCACTAATAGAAGCAATTACCCCTAAATTGCTTGAAAAAGGACTGAAAGTACTAATCATAACCAATGACATCGTCACAACCGAAGACGCTAAGCATGTGCGTAAAATGTTGAAAGGAATTCTCATGGAAGAACGTATCATTGGGGTTGAAACCGGTGCTTGTCCTCACACTGCTGTGCGTGAAGACCCATCTATGAACATCGCAGCGGTAGAAGATATGGAATCACGTTTTCCCGACACCGACGTAGTTCTCATCGAGTCGGGAGGAGATAATCTTACTCTCACATTCAGTCCTGCACTTGTAGATTTTTTTATTTATGTAATAGATGTCGCTGCCGGCGATAAAATTCCAAGAAAAGACGGTCCCGGAATCTCTCAATCGGATATTCTTGTCATAAACAAAACCGACCTCGCACCTTACGTGGGAGCAAGCCTTGAAGTAATGCGACATGACTCCGAGTTCATGCGACAAGGAAAACCTTTTATTTTCACAAATTGCATGACAGGAGAAGGTATTAATGAGTTTATGGATTTACTCTACCGAACAGCACTATTTGACAAAGTTAATATCTAAACTATGATAAACACTCACGCAAAAGAACTGCGTCCCTATCTAAATGAGCCTAAGGCTATGCGTGTAGGCGTTCCGGGAAAAATGGGATACCTGAACATGGTATTTGAACCGGATTCAACCGGTAAATCCATTCTTCGAAATCTAGATCGAAGGGTTCCCATCATTGTACAACAAGCATTGTACTTTGACGAAGAAATGCCCGAAATGCCTTGCGTTTATATTCTTTCTTCGGGAGGACAAAATGTTGATGGAGATAGATATCGTCAATACATAACAGTTCGTAACGGAGCTTTTGCGTTTGTTTCAACCGGTGCAGCCACTAAACTGGCTGAAATGACTTATAACTATTCTTCGATGGAACAGGTATTTACTCTTGAAGAAAATGCTTATCTTGAATTTTTACCGGAGCCGACGATTCCATGCCTACACACACGATTTATTTCCGACACTCAATTCATAATACATCCCACAGCCACACTTTTTTATTCGGAAATCTTTATGGGAGGCAGAAAATATTATGGTAAAGGTGAATTATTCCAATATGATATGCTGTCAATATGTTCGCACGGAGAACGTCCCGATGGAACACAACTTTTTCGAGAAAAAATGCTTATTCAACCTCTACGCAACGCCGTGAGAAGTATAGGAATAATGCACCATTATGACGTATTTGCCAATGCAATTATAATGACACCTATTGATATGGCTGATATTATCTATCAACAAATCAAGCCATTTATCGACAATAATAAACATACTGCTCTTGGTATAACCCGATTACCCAACGAAAGCGGACTTATTTTAAAAATTCTTGGGCAGGAAGCACCTCCGGTGAAAGAAATTATGCGAGAAATTTGTTCTATTGTAAGACAAACAATAAAAGGAAAACCTCTACCCCAAGAATTTGCTTGGAGATAAAAAAGAAAAGAATTACTATGATACAAGATTTTTTACGATTTATCAAGACCCTTTTTCGTGGAGCAGGACAAGTCATGTTTCAAAACAGCTCATGGACCGGAGCTTTATTTCTTCTTGGAATTACAACCGGAGCAGCCATCGAAGGCAGACCGGCTGTTGCCATTGGTGCAATTCTAGGATTATTAATATCCACAATAACCGGATATCTGCTCAACCTATCACGCGAGGAAGGAGAAAGCGGATTATGGGGATTCAATGGAATCCTTGTAGGATGTGCTTTTCCTACTTTCATGGGAAACACACCTCTCATGTGGGTAGCATTGGTACTATGTGCAGCCATGACAACATGGATACGCACAGGAATGAACAATGTTATGTCTTCATGGAAAGTAAATTCTTTAACTTTTCCATTTGTATTCTGTACATGGATTTTTCTACTTGCAGCACATAGTTTCGATGGATTATGGGGAGAATATATGTCCCTGCCAAGCCTATTTCATGATTTCTCCCATGATGTCAATGTAGGAATTGCCTTTCTTCTCGACGATTGGCTAAGAGGGATTTCACAAGTTTTCTTGATTAATTCATGGTTTGCCGGTTTCTTATTTCTTATTGGTCTATATCTTTGCTCCAGATGGGCTGCATTTTGGGCTGCAATAAGTTCAGCCATTGCGCTTGCCGTTGCCATTGGTTTTCAGGCATCAGGAACAGACGTTGCAAGCGGATTATATGGATTCAGTGCCGTCCTTACCGGTATAGCTTTAGGATGTACATTCTATAAACCCCATTTACGATCAGCTATATGGACCGTATTAGGCATTATTGTTACAGTATTCGTACAAGGAGCAATGAATGCACTTTTGGGACCTTTCGGCATAGCCACACTTACTGCACCATTCTGCATAACAACATGGTTATTCCTACTTCCACGATTAAATATCGATAACCCAACACCACACAATGAGTCGGCTCAGTAGCAAAAGTATGTGTTTCTATAAATAAGTGATACCTTTGTAGTGAT
>CAZTFX010000066.1:0-12530 GCA_964613095.1 uncultured Muribaculaceae bacterium
CACACCGACTCCCTAAATGTGGAGATACAAAAAAAGCGTGAGAGCCGTACCTGTTACTCGTCCCACACTCAGAGGCCTTCGCATTGCCCATCTCTGTTGAACGAGCAACGCAGAAGCCTCACGCTGAATATGAACACAACACCATACGACTCACCAAGTGCCGTATAGCGATACTATACATATCCATAAGGCATCTACCGTTGCCTCATTCTTGACAGAGATTAGAAAGTTGCGAAGTTTCTGAGTGTCAAGAAAGAGCGTTAGTAAACGCTTTCTATATTATGTCTGCACCCACAGAACCCGGATCGGGGTTGGCTCAAACGAATTTCGCCTCTGCCGATGGCGGTCTGCAAGCGATATACAATGCAAATATACAGTTTTTCGATTTAAGAAAATCTATACCGACAAAAATCTTTTTATTTTCGGCGATAATTTGTACCTTAGCGTAATATTTAAACACAAAAATCATGGCTGACATTTTTGAGCAACGAATCCTTGAACTTCGTAAAGAAATCAACGAATATAATCACCAATATTATGTATTAAACTCTCCTACTATATCGGATAAGGAGTTTGACGACAAACTGCGTGAATTGCAGGAATTGGAAGAAACTTACCCCCAATTCTTCGACGCATATTCGCCTACTCAACGCGTGGGAAGCGACCTTACGCAAGGATTCAAGCAGGTCAAACACGAACGTCCCATGATTTCATTGTCCAATTCTTATTCTGTCGATGAAGTGGCTGATTTTCTCACTCGTGCCGAAAACGGTTTACATGGTGAAAAGTGTGAGATTGTAGGAGAAATGAAATTTGATGGGACTTCTATTTCTTTAATATATGAAAAAGGAAGACTTGTACGAGCTGTTACTCGTGGAGATGGAGAACGAGGTGATGATGTTACGGCAAACGTTCTTACGATAAAAAGCATTCCACTTCAATTGCCCGAAAATGTCGATTATCCCGACTCTTTTGAAATACGCGGAGAAATTCTATTGCCATGGCAACAATTCGAAACATTAAACAAAGAAAGAGCTTTCAATGAAGAGTCTCTTTTTGCCAATCCACGCAATGCTGCAGCAGGAACATTAAAATTACAAAATTCAGCAGAAGTGGCTCGTCGTAATCTTGATGCATATTTCTATTACTTATTAGGAGAAAATCTACCATGCAACACCCATTATGACAACATGCAAAAAGCAAAAGAATGGGGTTTCAAAGTTGCTCCAATAATGGAAATTCTCCCATCACTTGACGCAGTAAAGAATTTTATTGCTCATTGGGATATTGAACGAAAAAACTTGCCTGTTGCCACCGATGGTTTAGTGTTTAAAATCAACAGTTTACACCAACAATTAAATCTGGGAAGCACTGCAAAATCACCAAGATGGGCAGTTGCATTCAAGTTTCAGGCTGAAAGAGCCTGCACACCATTGAAATTCGTATCTTTTGAAGTGGGACGTACCGGTGTAGTCACACCTGTGGCAAATCTTGAACCTGTTCTGCTGTCAGGAACTATCGTAAAACGTGCTTCTCTTCACAACGAAGATATTATACGTACTCTTGATATACATGATGGCGATAGATTGTATGTCGAAAAAGGTGGAGAAATAATCCCCAAAATTGTAGGTGTTGACCTAGATAGTCGTATTGAAGGAAGTCAACCGATAGATTTTGCTCATAATTGTCCTGTATGCGGAACAGTTCTCACACGCATTGAGGGTGAAGCAGCATGGGTTTGCCCCAACAAATATGAATGCCGACCACAAATCACCGGTAAAATCGAACATTTTGTAGGTCGTCACATGATGAATATAGACGGTATAGGAGAAGAAGTTGCAGAACAATTATATTCATCCGGACTCGTAAAAAATATTGCCGATTTATATGATTTAACCGAAGAAAAACTAATAATTACACTTGACCGCTTTAAAGAACGTTCGGCTCGTCGTATTATTAACGGTATCGAAGAAAGCAAAAAAGTACCATTTGAACGAGTAATTTTTGCTCTTTCTATACCATTCGTTGGAGAAACTACAGCTAAAGTTTTAGCCTCGGCAGCACATAATATCGACACATTAATGTCAATGAATGAATCAGAACTATCTTCTATCAATGAAATTGGAGATAAAATAGCCCAAAGTGTTGTAGAATATTTTAAGATACCGATAAATATCGAAATAATCAACAGATTACGCAAAGCCGGACTTCAAATGGCAATATCTGAAGAAGAATTACATAATAAAACAGATAAGCTGGCTGGCAAGTCTATAGTAATAAGTGGAACTTTCTCTCATCATTCTCGTGACGAATATAAAAAAATGATAACAATGAATGGAGGGAAAAATGTAGGTTCTATATCATCAAAAACCGATTTTGTATTTGCCGGTGAAAATATGGGACCGTCAAAACTAGAAAAAGCACAAAAATTAGGAATTCCTATCATAAATGAAGAAGAATTCCTAAAAATGATAGAATAACAAAAGGGAAGACTTATCTTCCCTTTTTTATTTTTAATCAAAAATTTCAGATTCTTTCTTTTCTTCAGAAGTTCTAGAATCAACATAATCCATCAGAACACCAACATCTCGTTTTGCTCCAAGCGTAAATGGATCCCAACCTTCCGGCACAAATAATTTACCTACGTCTATAACACTCCCCACAAGAGATTGGTCAAAAGGTATTATATGCCCAAACATTACTGCGTATTGACCACTTCCACTCTGAAGTATTCCTATTTCACCATAATTGGTTTCCTTGTCAAGTTTTACATTTACTTTTCCTGATAAATATTCGCTTACAAGTTTAAACTCACTTTTTACTTCTCCATTCTTTTTTTCTTCAATCTTTACATCCCCAACAATCTCGGAAATTACAGTAAATCCTCCTAAATTATTACTTCCTGAAGTCGAACCATCTCTCCCTGATTGTACTAATATTTTTCCATTTTCCACTAAGAAAAAATTTCTACGGCTATCCCCAGGCGTCATTTTCCGTTTCATTGTTTTATCAACAATCAACAAATAAGTACCAGTTTTTATTGCAGTAATAGCTTCGGCATGAGCTGTAGAATCCTGTATTTCTTTTTGTCGCTTCTCATATGCCTTTCGTTCCTTTTTAGACATTTTACTAAGATCAATTTGTTGAGCAGACACTTGTCCGGCATCCGTAGTCATTGCATTAGCAATTAATCCTAATCCCCAAAGTAGAGATAAACAAAGTATTATTTTCTTCATAATTAAATATTTTATTATCAAACTCTAAAAAACATTCTATTTATTATAACTATTTCCTGTATAATTCATCATAGTTCCCACATCACGCCTTTTGCCTAGTGTAAATGGGTCCCAACCCTCTGGCACGTATAATCGTCCCATTTCAATCACGTCACCAATTAAACTGGCATCAAACGGAATAATATTACCAAACATCACAGTTTTACTTCCACTTTTAAGCATTTCAACTTTTTCATCACCACTGCTACCATTCTGCAATATAATAATTTCAGCAAAACTTCCTTTTTTATCTAATTTTACATGAACTTCTCCCGATAAATATTCACCAAGCAATTTAAAATCACAATTCACTTCACCATTATCTTTTTCTATAACAGAAATATCACTTACGATATCAGATGGTATAGTATATCCTCCATATTTATTATTACCTCCAAATATATCACTAAAACCGCTTTGCACAATTATCTTGTTATTTTCTACCAGAAAAAAATTATATCTTCTATCTGCCGAAATAAATGAAGTATCCATTGTCTTTTCAGCAATAAGAATAAATGCACCATCTTTCATTGCAGTTATTGCCTCGACATGAGCAATAGAATCATTCACTGCCTTTATTTTATTAATATATTCTTTACGTTCCTTTGGGGATATATTATTTGAAATTGTTTGCATAACGGATATACTATCATTTATAGCATGTATTCCCAATGGATTCAATACTCCAATAAGAATAAAAATAGAAAACACAACAATTTTCATAGCTTATATTATTTTATTTTGGTGCTTCGAAATTAATAAAAATTTTCAATCTTGCAAAGAAACATCGTTATTTGCGTACAAATTGAGTACTATTTCACATAAAAAAGAGCAAGATTTCAAAATCCTGCTCTTTTTTATAATTTTTTTCAAAAAATCACATTGAAGCATTCCATTTTCCACGTCCTACAGGAACAAACATTTTACCAACCCTTACTTTTGCTTTATTTAAAGGATATAGAGTTCCTCTCAAATCTACATATGCGCCACAACGGTTATCCGACAAACTAACTTCTGTATAACCATCTTCCTTTGCAATCTTAACATTCAATCGACATGACATATATGTACCAGTTCCTTCATATTTTGCCATTACTTCACCATTCTTCTTTTCTTCAATTTTGGTTTTATCGGTTTTTAATTTAGAATCAACTGTTACACCACCCAACGTATTATTTCCTGAAGAACTTTCTGAACCTGTTTGAAATAAAACAACTTCACCATTTTCCACAATTAGAAAATTAACCAATTTTTCTCTCTCTGATAAGATTTTGCTACCTCTTTGTTCTACAATAAGCATCCAATTACCACTCTTCAAAGCTTCAACAGCTGTTACGTGTTCTATAGAATCTTGTTTGGCTTCATATGCCTTACGTTCTTCTTTTGACATCTTTTCCAAATCTACAGTCTCTTGAGCTAAAGCAGTTGCAGAAACAGCAAAACATGCTATTGCTGCCATAAACATTTTAATCTTTCTCATGCGTTTTAAAAGTTTAAATTAATTTTACGCTATAAAATTAAGTCAAATATATGAAAAATGTTTATTTGTTAATGAATTTAACTTTTTTAACACAGAAAAAAATGCTTCGATTTAATCGAAACACTATAAGAGTGGCTTAAAACTGTTTATATTTAAACCACTAATAAATTTAGAACTTATTCAACCTACAAAATAGTACGTAATTTATACGCAAATGAATAACACAAGGTGTGTTTTCATATTTTTTATGGAAAAGTTATTCCTTTCATAGCCTTTGATGGATCTGTACTTTCATAAGGTAACACTTCTCCATATATTGTCATATTTCCCGACCAAAAATTCGGACTTATCACCGCTGTTGCTTGATTATCTTCCTTATATAATGTGATATACACTTGAGCAGAAACAGCCGGTCCCGTTACCGTAAAAGAATATGACATTTCACCTTTTTTATTTATTTCTCCACCTTTTAATCCTGTAATCTTTCCTTCAACTGTAATTCCTCCCATTCCATTTAAGCCGGGACGCCCTCCGTTTGAAGCTATCTGAATTACAGCTTCATCACCTTGTACCAAAAGAAAATTAGTATTCGGATTAGGATTCATATATGCCCTGCTTTTAAACATCATTCTATCTGCCATCAACACATAATAACCATTTTTCATGGCTTCTACAGCCTCAACATGATGTATAGAATCCACTATTTCACGATTTCGTTTCTCTATCGCTTTCTTTTGTTTTTTTGTTAACTCCTTCGTTTCTTTCGCATCTTGCATTGAGCCTACTCCATACATTGACACATTACAAAATAGGCTTACAAACATTATAAATATAATCTTTTTCATTTCAGGCTCCTTTCTTTTTTATTAAATTCAACTCAAAGTAAACATTTATACAACACAATAACAACTGATTATAGTTATTATAACCAAATCACCCCCTATTCTTAACTATTTTTACTACTTTTGCCTACAAATAATAAACAGATAAAAATATGAAACCTCTTTTACAACACTACAACATAAAGTTTTCTCAAAAAATCACCTTATTGATTTGCACATTCCTACTTTGTTTAATCATGACCACCATGCTAAACTCCCTAATTATGGCATTCACAGGTGGAGATAGCATGACATTTATCAATTCGAGTATTCTCACACAGAACTTATTGGCTTTTATCCTTCCCGTAATAATAACTATTGTTTTCATATCCCCTACACCCATTTCCTTTGTTCAAATCAATAAAAGACCAACAACAAAAACTACTTTATTTCTCATTGCAACATTCATTGCAATGACTCCGGCGATGAATTACTTAGTGGAATGGAATGCCAATATTTCACTTCCGGAGTCCATGAAAGGAATAGAAACGTGGATGAGAAATACCGAAAATGCTGCACAAGCTGTTACCGATAAAATTCTTAATAACAACAACATATTATTAAGCATTCTTTTAGTAGGCGTACTCACCGGATTAAGTGAAGAATTTCTATTCAGAGGCGGATTACAACGAATTCTTATCACACGACCTATGAATGCACACATTGCAATATGGCTCACAGCATTTATATTCAGTGCAATACATTTCCAATTTTTTGGTTTTTTCCCAAGATTAATCATTGGAGCTTTTTTCGGTTATCTTGCTTATTGGAGTGGTTCACTTTGGACTGCAATAATAGCTCATGCTCTTAACAATTCTACGGTAATAATAGCCCATGCAATCAATCATCAATCGGGATTTAATCTTGATACTTTAGGAGTTACACAATTAGGAGAATTTCCCATTTTAGCATTAATCAGTGTTATAATTACTACAATTTTGATATATTTCTTCCCCAAAACAAAGAGAACCTCTTAATAGAAGTTCTCTAATGTTATAAGGTTATCGTAAAATCAATGGAAATAAGACTTAATCAAATTTTTTACGATTAAATATGAAGTTACGTCCCAGATATTTTTCACGCACTATCGGATTGGCAGCAAGCTCCTCCGACGTTCCTTGAAACAGTATCTTACCCTCAAACAGCAGATATGCTCTATCAGTAATATTCAATGTTTCCGGCGCATTATGGTCGGTAATAAGTATACCTATATTTTTAGATTTCAACTTATACACAATAGACTGAATATCCTCCACAGCAATAGGGTCAACACCGGCAAACGGTTCATCCAGCATAATGAATTTGGGATTGATGGCAAGACAACGAGCTATTTCAGTACGACGACGTTCCCCACCCGACAATTGGTCTCCAAGATTCTTTCTCACATGATTCAAATGGAACTCAGCTAGCAGGCTTTCCAGTTTTTCTTTCTGTTCCTCAGGAGTCATCGTTCCCATTTCTAAAATAGTACGAATATTATCCTCAACACTCAACTTGCGAAACACCGACGCCTCTTGAGCAAGATAACCTATACCACATTTGGCACGCTTATATACCGGATACTTTGTGATATCACGATCATTCAAGAATATACGTCCTTCATTAGGAGTAACCAGTCCGGTAGTCATATAAAACGTTGTCGTTTTACCGGCGCCATTAGGACCTAGCAGACCTACAATCTCTCCCTGTTTCACATTTATCGAAACATGATTCACTACCGTGCGTTGACGATATTTCTTAACCAAATTATCGGTGCGTAGTACCATTTGACCGTCATCAACAAACACCTCATCATCTCCGGCGACATTCGATTCTTCCATCGAATTATCCTTACCGGAAAATCGTTCTAAAAGACTACCTATTATAGGGAATTTAATTTTCATTTCTTTTCAATATAAATTTCACTTATTCAACCGACTCTTTATATAATCGGTCAATAGATTTATAGCCACCTCATTATGCCCACCTTGCGGAACAATCAGGTCGGCACACTTTTTTGCCGGCTCTATATGCATATTGTGCATGGGCTTCAACACCCTTTCATATCTATCAATCACCATTTGAGGAGTACGTCCTCGTTCAATACAATCACGACTTATCACACGAATAAGGCGTTCATCGGCATCGGCATCAACATACACCTTTATGTTCATCATATCTCGCAAACGTTCATCCGATAGCACCAGAATCCCCTCAACCAATACCACATCATGAGGTCCCATAGGAATGGTTTCCTCTTGACGAGTACATGTAAGATAAGAATACGTAGGCATTTCTACACTCTTTCCCTCACTTAATTGCTTAAGATGAGCAAGAAGCAAATCCCAATCAAATGCAGCAGGCTCATCAAAATTAATCTTTTGACGATCCTCCACCGGCACATGACTGGAATCTTTATAATAAGAATCCTGAGATATAATACCCACGCCACCTTCAGGCAAGCGTTCCATTATCTTTTTAACAACAGTAGTTTTTCCCGATCCGGTACCACCGGCTATTCCTATGATAAGCATAATGTATAATTTTCTACAAAAATAATACACTTCACTCTCAATTCCAAAATTAAATTATTAAAACAACTATCCGAAATTCTAGTACAATAACAATAGTAGAAATTTATGGAGTCCGACATCTGCTTAAATATTAAAAATATTGAATATCAACATCACGGTGGATTGCATTCCCATATTTTTTGAGCTTAATTTGCGACACTTCAAATAGCATTACGCTATCTCCGCCATCAAATTTTTTTGCAAATTCATCAATTTTAAGTTTTAGATTCTCTATTACCCGATTGGTATTATTTACCTCATAAACAGAAAACTGAAGTCGTATAGCTCCATTTTTAGTCAACATTTTAGCAAATTTACTACGAATCTTTGTGTTGCTGATGTCATAACTTATTACTAACATAGTTATATTTGAAATAAAGGGTATTGTGAAATATTTTTACTTTGCATAAAACAACGATAGTAGGATCGAATAAATAGAAATATTTCCATTTTATACTGAATGAGAGCATCAAAGAAAACTCTTGCATAGTCGCCGTTTTTCTCGAACTTCAGTCTATATTCACCTTTGTTTAGACTGAAATCTTTCTTTGAAAAAATCTTTTTATTGAATGCCGTACGAATGGTTTTATCTATAATACATCTAAAAGGCTCAACCAGATCGCAAATAAGGGATTTTCGCTTAAACCATAGTCGGTGATATACACCAACATAAACATCAAACCCAAACATTCTTACGAAACTTTCAATATAGTTGAATAGCATAGTATAGCCTATATCTAATGTGGAATTGATGATATCACATTTAGTTCTTGGTTTGCGTGAGTCCCATTCCATATCTTGATAATAAGCTTCAAAAAATACTTTAGATACATACCCTTCCAGTCCCATAAGTCTATTATAATCAAAATCTCGTTTAATCCAATCGTTAAGCGCTTTTTTGCATACCGCTTTAGCTTCTGTAGTTATAACATTGGTTTTTCTAGACTTTTCTAGAAGAGAAAGTTGATTTGAAATTTTATTAAGTACTAGCCATTTTGCAATAGCAATATCATCTTCTGGTAAAGAATATTGCTTTTTCCGTAGCAAATAGTTGGCTTCAGCTGATTGTGCCCAAAAGTAAACGAGACGAAAGGATGGTTTTAAAACAATTAAAGCAACATTGAATTTTTTACATTTATCAATGAGTGCAGTTGTTATGCTAATATGACCAAAAACGAATAAAGCCAGTATCTTTTGAAAAGGGAGTTTTGTTAGAGTCTTTTTCTCTCCTACGTCTTCCAAAAGAAGTTCTCCATTACTCACTCTAAGATTTCGTTCCTTAACACAATTTATCACATAGATAGTTTTGTGTTCAATGTCTTTATTGGTATACATTTTCTTCTTCGGTTTTGTCACATAAGTTGCAATAGATACAATGTTTGCACTTATTGGGGTTGATATTGATTGGTTTTTCGGGATTGAAATTGTGGAAAGTTTCAATGAAACAAGAGAACTCTTTTATGCCGTTATCATTTGGTAATGGAATGGGGATTGTTTTATGGGTTGAAATCTCATAAAAAGCTAATTGCTTAATTTCATATCCCATTTCAGTAAGGCAAATGTATTGAGCCCATAATTGATAAATCTGTCCTTTGAATATTTGTTTTAATTGATATTTTCGTTCAATAAGTAACTTATCTTTATCTCTATAGATATCAATCTTTCCCATTATCTTAAAACGATCGGAATAGACAGGAAGTGATTGCAAATCCTTTTTTACATTGCTTGCAGTCTTGTTATCTATTGTTTTATGGGCTATTTTACCTCTGATTTGCGGCGGGGCATGATACAGTGTTTCATCTGTTTCCATATATACATTGTGCAAATAGATAGAATATGGACAAAAGATGAAATCATTTAACATTGATATGTTGATGTAGTTATTCATATATTATGGCTTTAAGGTATTAGCTATTGAATAGTAGAAATTTAAAGAGTCTTATAGACAAAAAATGCTGATATAGATTGGAATGTTTATATCTACAATAGTAGAAATTAAAGGAGTCTTATAGACCTTATATAAAGAGAGTGTCTAAGAGTGGTATCTACAATAGTAGAAATTAAAGGAGTCTTATAGACAGAAACTTCCACGTTCTCGACAGCGTTATATATCTACAATAGTAGAAATTAAAGGAGTCTTATAGACTTTCACATATCTTATTAGCGTATTCTTTGGATCTACAATAGTAGAAATTAAAGGAGTCTTATAGACAGATTGTTGAAAATGGTAGATTTGACGAATCTACAATAGTAGAAATTAAAGGAGTCTTATAGACTGAAAACTTCTAGTTTGAATATGAAAGGAACAATACAACAAAAGCCAGCCTACCATTATAGGGATAAGTTGGATTTCTTTCTGTTTAATAAATATTTTCTGTTACTTTGCATAGTAAAAAAAACATATTTCTATGAAGATATCTAAGTCTATCCTATTAATTCTGTTATTCTTTTTCTTTGCTTCGTGGTTTTACAAGATAATCATGCTCATACTTCTTGCTCTTGTGTGGAAAAACGAAATCAAGGCAAAAAAGATTTGGGGATATAAGGCTATAATAATAAGTCTTTTCATAGCACTGTTCTGCGTGTTGCCAAGATACAGATATAATACATCAGATAGAGTACAACTTATATATCAAGACAAAAAAGGCAACACTATACTACCGCCTATCACTCATTACTTAGTGAATGTGTTTCTACCCGAAGAAGAGGTGTGCAACATCTGCATTTGGGGAGCAAGGATAGCTCCAAAAGCAATAAAATTATCGGGATGGATATTAGAAGAATTTAAGCAAGATGATAAAAAAGGGAATATATCTAACTTTTATCGTCCATTTAATCGTTTAAACTGGAATGGAGTATTTATGATGTCGGGAACTACATCTCAAATGTTTAACATGTGGGGCATTGACAACACACAATCCATATATCTAATAAAACCAAAGAATTATGATAAGAGCAGAAAATATCCTGTTGTATTCTTTATGCATGGATATTTGGGTAATTGGAAACTATATCAAGGGATTTTCAAAGATTTAGAGGATTGCATTATTTTAAGTGTAGGGACAAAAACATGGTCGGGATTATATTCTGAAAGCGATATAAACATATTATTTACCAAACAAATTCCATTCTTAGAAAATTTAGGATATAAGATAGACACGAACAATCTACACATCATAGGATTGTCAAATGGTGGTAGTGCATCAAATGTTGCTTATCGCAAATTTTCAAATCGATTCAAGACAATAACATTTATTTCTACAGGAATAAAACAGACTTATCCTATTTCAAGTAAAGTGCTTTTAATTGGCGGAGGGAAAGACCATTCTGCAAGCTCATTACTTGGAGCATATCACACCTTAAAGGAAACAGGAAGCAAGACAGATTTATTTTGGGACGACAAAGAAACTCATTTTATTTTAGTTAATCAAACCGATGAGATAATAGAGTTTTTAAATAAAAACATAAAGCTATAACTACAAAAGCCAACCTACCATTATCGGGTAAGTTGGCTTTAATTCATTTCAGCGGAAACGATTCTCAACGATTTCCAACAAGTTAGTGTTTACATATCAAAAAGAATCACTATATTCGCAGTGGAATTGATTCAATACACATAATTTATGAATGATAACGTGACATATTGGACTGAATTATCCGATTATGATTTTGAGACAGCTAAGGCTATGCTTGAAACTAAACGATATTTATATGTAGGCTTTATGTGTCATCAAGTGATTGAAAAGATTCTTAAGGCTTATTGGAGTAAGGTCTTAGAAGAACCTCCATTGAAGATTCATTCACTTTCAAGACTTGCAGATAAGACTGAATTAGACAAATTGATGACTGAAGAACAATTAGACTTTATAGATGAGCTTGAACCTTTAAATATCGAGGCACGTTATCCTTCTTATAAGGAACGTTTATCAAAAAGTTTAAATGCTGAACGTTGCAATGATTTAATAAAACAAACTGATAATTTACGAATATGGATAAAGAACAAGCTATAAAATTGGCGCAACAATACAAAAAACTTGTTGCCGAGAAATTGCCATTAAAGGCTTTGTATCTTTATGGCTCATACAGTAAAGGCGGGTACACAAAAGATAGCGATATTGATATAGCTGTCGTTGTGGAATACCTTAGCGACAATTATTTTGAAGACACACCACTACTTTGGAAATTAAAAAGAAAAATAAGCAATCTTATTGAGCCAGTTCTGTTTGTAGAGAATGATAAAAGTCCGCTATACTCAGATATATTGAAAACAGGAATCTTGATATAAGCTTATGGATATTATTGAGGTAAGGGAATTTTTGATTGGGTTACCGATGGTTGAAGA
>CAZTFX010000067.1:0-12497 GCA_964613095.1 uncultured Muribaculaceae bacterium
GAGCCTTTGCCTTAAACTCATCATCATAGCGATAAGTTTTTCCCTTAATCATTATAGTGTTATTCTTTGGGGTAATTTAAATTATCTTCTGTAATGTTGTTGAGTACTTCAGTGAGATATTTTTTTGCTTCCCAACGAGCTATAGGCAGATTATTCAGGGTGTAATTACCACAATCACGTGCATTGGCTCCGGGTATTTCTCCATCAAATTCACTTATGAAAGTAAAAGTTTCTGTTATAAGTTCTACAATATCTGTTGAATTGAGATTTCCTTCTAAAATTAAATAGTTCCCGGTGCAACATCCCATAGGACCCCAGTATATAATACGATTTTTCCATGTGGGGTGATTGCGTAAAAAGGTGGCAGCAAGATGTTCTATAGTGTGGAGGGCGTCCTGATGTACCACAGGTTCGCGATTCGGTTCTTTCATGCGAATATCAAATGTGGTAACAATGTCTCCATTTGGCAAGCAATCTTTGCGAGAAACGAAAATGCCTCGTTTCATAGTGAGATGGTTTATTGTAAAACTAGCAATTTTTTCCATAAGGGTTTAAATTGATGAAATATATTTATATCTTTTTGAGTAGGTTTTGTACTAAATTGAAAGTGTGAGCCGGTGCATCTTGCCAAAAATCATTGTATTGTGCCGTGTTATCTTTAGAAGCTCCGGGAGAGTCACTGATTACGCGCATAACGAGTATAGGAATTTTACGTAGATAACATACTTGTGCAATTGTCGCAGATTCCATATCTACTGCAAGTACTTGTGGGAATGCTTTTTGAATAGCTTGTACTTCTTCTATTGAAGCAATAAATTTGTCGCCGGAGCAAATCAATCCTCGTTTTACATCCGGACGAGTTGGGATTAGTTCAATAAAGCGACTATCACTTTCAAAATATAACGGATAACCGGATGCCTCACCGTATTGTGTACTCGGTCCGCACCACACATCGTGATAAGCTATTGTTTCACCCACAATCACATCCATTATATGTGCTTCTTGGGAGGCTCCACCGGCTACTCCGGTATTTATTACAAGTTCGGGAGCATAATGATTTAGTAGGGTGAGAGTTCCTATGGCGGCATTTACTTTTCCAATACCGCATTTCATTGCCACAATGTTATTATTACCTATTTTACCGGAATGAAAGGTGAATCCATCGATTGTTTCGTTTTTGATATTATCAAGCAAAGGGAGAAGTAAATTCAGTTCTTTTCCCATAGCCACAATTATAGCTATTGTCATAGTTTATTCTTTATTTTATAAATTTTGTGTAAAAGTAATAATTTCTTGTTACATTTGTGGCAAGAAAAGATTTGAAAAGACGTGTTACCTGAGATAATTATAGATGAACGTATAAAAGCTGTATGCCCTGATATGAAAATAGGGGTTATAAGAGCAAAAGTTACCAATAGTGATACTTCTGCCGAGCTTTGGAGTGAAATTGAACGAGAGTCGGATGTTATTAAGCAGCAATATGAGCTTTTAGAGATAAATAAGCGTCCGGCTGTGGCTCAAACCCGAACTCTATATCGTGCGTTGGGAAAAGACCCTAATCGATATCGTGTGGCAAGTGAGGCTTTATGTCGCCGAGTGATACGCGGATTGGGCTTGTATCGCATCGATACCCTCGTAGATTTGATAAATCTTGTATCAATGAAAACCGGATATGCAATAAGCGGTCTTGATGGTGATAAATTGGTAGGAAACATTCTTTCTATGGGAGTAGGGGAAGAAGGAGAAGAATATCATGGTATAGGACGAGGTTTATTGAATATTTCCGGTATGCCGGTGTATCGAGATGCTGTGGGAGGTGTTGCAACTCCTACAAGTGACGAGGAACGTACAAAAATTACTATTGATACTTGTACGTTACAGATGAATATTAATGGCTTTGGTCCTGAAATGCCTATGGAAAAAGCTGTGGCATGGAGTGTAGAACTACTTCAAAAGTATGCACATGCAACCGAAGTCGAAACAGCAATTTTAAGTTGGTAATTAACAATCAGAAAATATTTTACCATGAAGATACTTAAGACTTATTCGGAAAATCCCAATGAACGATATTTGGATGTGGCTGTTGAGGCATTACGTAACGGACAAATAATCATATATCCTACCGATACACTTTATGCTTTAGGTTGTGATGCGTTAAACAATCAGTCTATAGAACGTATTTGCAAGCTGAAAGGTATAAAAAGTGAGAAGACCAATTTGTCTATAATCTGTAAGGATATTTCACAAGTGGCGGAATATGCACGTTTCAATAATGACGAGTTCAAAATGATGAAACAGAATCTTCCCGGTGCATTTACTTTCATTTTACCGGCATTATCAAAATTACCAAAAGTTTTTAAAGGTAGAAAAACGGTAGGAATACGTATTCCGGACAACAAAATAGCTACAATGCTGGTTGAAAGACTTGGGAATCCCATAATGACAGCCTCTGTCGATTTTGATGATGAGGATTATGGGTGTGAACCTGAATTGATTGCACAGAATTATATGGATGGAGTAGAAATAATTATTGATTCAGGACGTTCAGGCTTAGAACCATCTACAATTGTGGATTGTACCGGAGAAGAATATGAAATAGCGAGACAAGGAAAAGGTCAACTTATAGAATAATTAAAAAGATGTAATCTAAAATTATTAAAAAATTAAGAAATAATATCTTGAAAAATTTCTTTTATACTGAATAATGGATTAATTTTGTATCACTATAAAAGTAATTATTAAAAACATTCTAAATAAACTGATTATGTCAAAAGTTACAGTTATCGGCGCCGGTAATGTGGGCGCAACTGCTGCTAATGTTTTGGTTCTTAGCCAAATTGCAGACGAAGTGGTTCTTCTTGATATCAAAGAAGGTGTATCAGAAGGTAAAGCAATGGATATCATGCAAACTGCAAATATCCTAAAGGTAAACACAGTTCTTAAGGGTGTTACTAATGACTATGCTGCTACTGCAGGTTCTGATGTTGTTGTTATCACTTCAGGTATTCCTCGTAAACCGGGTATGACTCGCGAAGAACTTATCGGTGTAAACGCAGGTATCGTTAAGAGTGTTGTTAGCAACGTTATTGCTCACTCTCCAAACGCTATCATCGTGTGCGTAAGTAACCCAATGGATACAATGACTTATTTGATTCACAAGACAAGCGGTCTTCCCAAAAATCGTATTATCGGTATGGGTGGTGCTTTGGATAGCGCACGTTTCCGTTACTATTTGACACAAGCTCTAGGTGCTAACGTAAATGACGTTGACGGTATGGTAATCGGTGGTCACGGTGACACTACAATGATTCCTATGAAGCGTCTTGCTACTTATCGTGGCGTTCCTGTAAGCACACTATTGGAAAAAGAAACTCTTGATAAGATTGCTGCCGATACTATGGTTGGTGGTGCAACTCTTACAGGTCTTCTTGGAACAAGTGCATGGTATGCTCCGGGTGCTGCTGCTGCTCAGGTGGTTAAGGCAGTTCTTCATAACGAAAAACTTCTTCTTCCTTGTAGTGCATTGCTAGAAGGTGAATACGGACATAGCGATGTATGTGTAGGTGTTCCTGTTATTCTTGGTAAGGAAGGTATCGAAAAAGTTGTGGAAATTGAACTTACTGCAGATGAAAAAGCTCTATTTGACGCTAGTGTTGCTGCTTGTAAGAAAACTAACGCAGCTCTAGAAGGTGCATTGAACTAATTCTTGAAGTAAATAATAGAAAATCGGGAAATCTCATTTGAGGTTTCCCGATTTCTTTTTAAATGTTAGATTTCTGTCAGTGTAATACGTACACGCTTGTTTTTGATTTTTAATGACTGTATGTTTTTTAGAATATCTTTTGCTTTATTTAATGGAACAGCAACGAGTGCATAATGATCGTATAGGTCAATAGTACCGATTTCATTACCCTCGATTCCTCCATTTTTACTAATAAATCCTACTATGTCTCCGCGAGAAATCTTTTCTTTCTTACCAGCTTGAAAAAATAGGGTGGCAAATTGTGCCGATAGCTGTATTTCGGTGTTGTTATTCATTTCAAATTTTCCGTCAAATATCATATATTCAGGTAATTTATCAGATGAATTGACAAGTACATATACATTACCTGTGGCATTTACGCGTGCAGTACGACCGTTGCGGTGTGTGTAGGTTTCTTCAGTAATAGGGATATGATAATGAATAATATTCATGACTTCGGTAATATCAAGACCGCGTGCGCCTAAGTCGGTTGTAATCATTATGGTATAAGATCCGTTATTGAACATGGCAATAGCTTTTTCTCGGTCTATTTGGTCTAATCCTCCATGATAAATTCCAACGGGAATATTTTGTTTCTTTAATGAATCATAAATACGTTCTACGGCATCTCGATAGTTTGCAAAAACAATGGTTCTGCCAATAGGTATGTTTTTCAGTAGTTTTAATAATGCTTGTAATTTGTCTTTTTCGTTGGAATCTACATGTAAAACTGTAGTACGTTGGTCTAAATTTTCTTTATTTTCGCTAAAATCGATAATTTGAGGTTTAAAGATACGAACAAAATCGGGAATTTCTTTAATATCGGTTGCTGAAGTAAGATAACGTTTACTAACGTTGGGCATACGTCGTAAAATACGTTTCATTTCATCTTGAAATCCAAGTTCAAGTGATTTATCAAATTCATCAAGTACAAGTAAACGAGTAGAATGAACATTAATATGATCTCTGTTAATATGGTCTAGTAATCGGCCCGGTGTACTCACTATAATTGATGGAGTAACCGAAAGTGATAGTTTTTCGTCAAGTACATTATGACCACCGTAACAGCATGTGATTTTATGACCTACGGCAATATCTCGTGCGACTTTACCTATTTGTATAACAAGTTCACGTGACGGTGCAATTATAACGGCTTGCAAGTTACCATTAGGCTCTTTAAGTGCTTTTAAAACAGGAACAAGAAATGCTATTGTTTTACCGCTACCTGTAGGGGATAGCAAAATGACATCACCTTCATTTGCAGAAGTCGCAAGTACTTCCTTTTGTATTTCGTTAAGTTCATCTATTCCATAATGAGCCTTCAAATTGGTTAAAATATCTTTTTGTTTCATACATATCATCTTATTTCTAAATACAAAGATACTGTTTTAATTTGTAATGTATATTATCATAGATGTCTAATATCAATTAATTCAATGGAATAAGTTTATATGCGTTAAATTACGCTAATAGAGTTGAATGTGAACACTTCCAAAGGCAATAGTATTTTAAAATTGTGTTATATAGTTGTAGAAAAAAATGAAAAATTGTAACTTTGCAAAATTATTGAATATGATAAAAATTTTATTTTAAAGATAACAATTTATGAGTAGAGAAAAGAAATTCCTGACTTGTGATGGTAACCAAGCTGCAGCTCATATAAGCTACATGTTTACTGAGGTTGCTGCAATTTATCCTATCACTCCATCATCAACAATGGCAGAATATGTTGATGAGTGGGCTGCCGCAGGTCGTAAAAACATCTTTGGCGAAACAGTAATGGTACAAGAAATGCAATCGGAAGGTGGTGCAGCAGGTGCTGTTCATGGTTCACTACAAGCCGGAGCATTGACAACAACATACACAGCTTCTCAAGGGTTGTTGCTTATGATTCCTAATATGTATAAGATTGCGGGTGAATTCTTGCCATGCGTTTTCCATGTATCTGCTAGAACTCTTGCTTCTCATGCACTTTGTATCTTCGGTGACCACCAAGATGTAATGTCAACTCGTCAAACCGGTTTTGCTATGTTATGCGAAGGTTCTGTTCAAGAGGTGATGGATCTTGCCGGTGTAGCTCACCTATCTACTATCAAGTCTCGTGTACCATTCGTTAACTTTTTTGACGGATTCCGCACTTCTCATGAAATTCAAAAAATTGAAGCCCTAGAAAATGAAGATTTAGCTCCGCTTGTTGATCAAGAAGCTCTTGCCGAGTTCCGTCAACGTGCGTTGAATCCTGATGCTCCTGTTACTCGCGGTACTGCCGAAAATGGTGACGTGTTCTTCCAGCATCGTGAAGCATGTAACAATTACTATGATTCAGTTCCTGCAATCGTAGAAGAATATATGAATAAGGTAAGCGAAATTACCGGACGTAAATATGGATTGTTTGATTATTACGGTACACCGGATGCTGACCGTGTAATCATAGCAATGGGTTCGGTAACTGAGGCTATCCGTGAAACAATAGATCATTTGACTGCTCAAGGTGAAAAAGTTGGTCTTGTTGCTGTTCACTTGTATCGTCCGTTCTCGGCTAAACATTTTCTTGCAGCTGTTCCTGCTACCGCTAAACGTATTGCTGTACTTGACCGCACAAAAGAACCGGGAGCAAATGGAGAGCCTCTATATTTAGACGTTAAGGATTGTTTCTATGGCGTGGAGAATGCTCCGATCATCGTTGGTGGTCGTTATGGTTTGGGTTCTAAGGATACTACTCCAGCTCAAATCCTATCTGTATATGAAAATTTGGCACTACCAATGCCTAAGAATAACTTCACTGTAGGTATTCAAGACGATGTAACATTCCTTTCACTTCCATTGAAAGAAGAAATTGCAGTTGGTGGTGCAGGTATGTATCAAGCTAAATTCTTTGGACTTGGCGCTGATGGTACAGTGGGTGCCAACAAGAACTCTGTGAAAATTATCGGTGACAATACCAATAAATATTGTCAAGCATATTTTGCATATGATTCTAAAAAATCGGGTGGTTTCACATGTTCTCACTTGCGTTTCGGTGATGAACCTATCCGTTCTACTTATTTAGTAACTACACCTAATTTTGTTGCTTGTCACGTTCAAGCATATCTAAATATGTATGACGTAACTCGAGGTCTTCAAAAGAATGGTACATTCTTGCTTAACACAATTTGGGAAGGCGAAGAACTAGCAAAGAATCTTCCTAACAAAGTGAAGAAATATTTTGCAGATAACAATATCACTGTTTATTATATCAACGCTACCAAGATTGCTCAAGAAATAGGTTTGGGTAACCGTACCAATACAATTCTTCAATCTGCATTCTTCCGTATAACAGAAGTTATTCCGGTTGAACTTGCTGTAGAGCAAATGAAGAAATTCATTGTTAAATCATACGGTAAGAAAGGGGAAGATGTGGTGAATAAGAACTATCAAGCAGTAGATCGTGGAAGTGAATATACTCAATTAACTGTGGATCCTGCATGGTCAAATTTGGTAGTTGAAGATAAGGCTGTTGACAATACTCCTGCATTTATTAACGATATAGTTCGTCCTATCAATGCTCAAGACGGAGACCTTCTGCCTGTATCGGCGTTTAAGGATAATGCAGATGGTACATGGGAAAACGGTACATCAAAATATGAAAAACGTGGCGTATCGGCATTCGTTCCTAAATGGAATCCGGAAACGTGTATTCAATGTAATAAGTGTGCTTATGTATGTCCTCATGCAGCAATTCGTCCATTCCTATTGAATGCAGATGAACTTGCTGCATCTCCTTACACAGTAGAAACATCATTAAAAGCAATAGGAAAGGGCTTTGAAGGCTTGCAATTTGTTCAAACTGTTGACGTATTGGATTGTCTTGGTTGTGGAAACTGTGTTGATGTATGTCCGGGCAAGAAAGGCGAAAAGGCTCTTGAAATGAAACCTCTTGATGGTGAAATAGCAGAACAAGCTAAGTGGGATTACTGCTATGAAAATGTAAAGAGCAAACAAAATCTTGTAGATATTAAGGCTAATGTAAAAAATTCACAATTTGCAACTCCGTTATTTGAGTTCTCCGGCGCATGTTCAGGATGTGGAGAAACTCCATACGTAAAACTAATCAGTCAATTGTTCGGAGACCGCCAAATCGTGGCAAATGCAACAGGTTGTAGCTCTATATATTCTGCTTCTGTTCCATCTACACCATACACTACTAATGAAAAGGGACATGGTCCTGCATGGGCAAATTCTCTGTTTGAAGATTTCTGTGAATTCGGTCTTGGTATGACACTTGCTTATGATAAAATGCGTACTCGCTTGACCGTTCTTGTTGAAGAAGCTGCTAAGTGTGATTGTTGTGGCGAAGAAGCAAAAGCGTTGTATCAAGCATGGCTTGAAAATAAGGAAGATGGTGAAAAGAGTCGTGAACTTGCAGACCAAATCAAAGCTATGGTTGAGAACTGTGAAAATCCATTATGTAAACAAATAAAGGAATTGAGTCAATATCTTGTTAAGCGTTCTCAATGGATTATCGGTGGTGACGGAGCTTCTTATGATATAGGTTTTGGTGGTCTTGACCACGTGCTTGCTTCAGGAAAGAACGTAAATATTCTTGTAATAGATACAGAGGTTTACTCTAATACAGGAGGTCAAGCATCTAAGGCTACTCCTCTTGGGGCTATTGCTAAGTTTGCTGCTGCCGGTAAGCGTGTTCGTAAAAAAGATCTTGGATTGATAGCTTCTACTTATGGCTATGTTTATGCAGCTCAGATTGCAATGGGTGCAGATAATGCTCAAACATTGAAGGCTATTCGTGAAGCAGAAGCATACGATGGTCCATCAATCATTATAGCTTATGCTCCATGTATTAATCATGGTTTAAAAGCTGGTATGGGTAAAGCACAAGCTGAAGAGGCAAAAGCTGTAGAATGTGGTTATTGGCATTTGTGGCGTTACAATCCTGAATTGGAAAAAGAAGGAAAGAATCCATTTACTCTAGATAGTAAAGAACCTAATTGGGATAACTTCCTTCCATTCTTAAAAGGTGAAGTACGTTATGCTTCTGTAATGAAACAATATCCGGAAGAGGCTGAAGAACTATTCAATGCTGCTAAGGAAAATGCTCAATGGCGTTACAACAATTATCGTCGTCTTGCTCAACAACAATGGGGTGTAGCTCCAGAAGAAAAGTAAGATAGCGTAATATAAAATCAGGTGGTGGCGAGTCCGAAACAGGCTCGCCATCATTGTTTATATGTAAGGATTATTTGTTACTTTTGTGATAGTTTTGACTAAGAAACGTAATTGAATATGTTACCGATATATTTTGCACCATTGCAGGGGTATACTGAATGTGTTTACAGAAATGCGCATTATGAAATTTTTGGTGGAATTGAAAAATATTATACTCCGTTTATAAGGATTGAACGAGGAGGATTACGTTCAAAAGATATTCGTGAGTCGTTGCCGGAAAATGATACTACTGGCAGACTTGTTCCTCAAATAATAGTAAAGGATGTGAACGAGTTTTCATTTCTTGTAGATAGATTACAAGAAATGGGGCATAAACAGATAGATGTGAACATGGGATGTCCATTTCCTTTACAAACTCGCAAGGGAAGAGGAGCAGGCATATTATCTTATCCTGATAAAGTCATTGATCTTTTGAATGCAATAAATGTGCGTGATGATATAGATTTTTCCTTAAAAATGCGATTAGGCAATGAAAATCCGATTGAAGTGTTTAATTTGATTTCTGCACTGAATGATACTCGTTTGGCACATATAACCATGCATCCACGAATAGGCAAACAACAATATAAAGGAGAAATAAATTTTGAAGAGTTTGGGCATTTTATAGAAAAATGTAATCATAATATAATTTATAATGGAGATATATCATCGGTTGATGATATAAAACGTATTGAAGCAAAATATCCGCAACTTAAGGGGATAATGATAGGTAGAGGACTGCTTATGCGTCCATCATTGGCATTGGAATATATGGAAAGTTTAGAATTTAGAGAGGAAAAGCGACTGCAAGATGTAAAAAAATTACATAATAAACTTTTTGAATATTATTCAGATTATTTACAAGGAGAATCTCATCTTTTGATGAAAATGAAAACATTTTGGGAATATCTAGAGGGTTTAATTGGATATAAAAAATATAAAGCCATTAAGAAATCAATCTCAATGGCTAAATATAATGCGGCAATTGCTACGATATAATTATAATACGTATAATTTATGTATTGCTTCCAATGGATTATCTGCTTTGAAAACGTAGTTACCTGCAACTAAAATATCGGCTCCTGCATCACGTAATTGTTCTCCTGTTTTGTCATTAACGCCTCCATCAACTTCAATAAGTGCGTGTGAACCGGTTTCCTTAATTAAAGTGCGAAGTTCTCTAACTTTATTAAGAGTTTGAGGTATAAATTTTTGACCACCAAACCCCGGATTTACCGACATCAAAAGCACTAAATCCAATTCTGTTATAATATCTCGAAGTAAATACACCGGTGTGGCAGGATTAAGTGTTACACCTACTTTCATTCCTGCTGTTTTTATTTGTTGGACAACGCGATGTAAATGAGAACATGTTTCATAGTGTACATTCATGATTTCTGCTCCACACTCCTTTACTTCTTGAATGAATTTTTGTGGTTCAACAATCATTAAATGTACATCAAGAGGTTTTTTACATGTCTTTTGAACATATTTTAGTACAGGAAATCCAAAGGAAATGTTAGGAACGAAAACACCGTCCATAATATCAATATGAAGCAACTCAGCTTCACTGTGATTAATCATTTCAAGATCTTTGTTGAGATTTCCGAAATCGGCAGAAAGTAAAGATGGAGAGACTATCATATTAGTTACAAATTATGTTTTTATTTTTTTATCGGTTTCTTCTTAAAACCTTGATAAATAATGAATAGTACAATAAATGCTAGTAATGCATATCCTGCAATAGACAAATAACTATTGTAATACTCGATTTGTTCAAGTAATTCATCTTGAGGAACTGAAAGGCTGAGCATATAACCAAGAAGTGCCAAAATGATATTCCAAATACCTGCACCTAATGTTGTGAATAGTGCAAATGTAGAGAATTTCATTCGAGCAAGACCTGCCGGAATGGAAATTAATTGACGTACTGCCGGAATAAGTCTACCTAAAAATGTGGATATTGCTCCATGTTTATCAAAATATTGTTCAGCTTTTTCAACTTTATCGGCGTTGATAAGACACATATGACCAAATCGGCTGTTTGCAAATTTATGTACAATAGGGCGACCAACCCAAAGTGCCAAATAATAGTTTATCGTTGCACCAAAAAATGCGCCGATTGAGGCAAATAAAACTACTAAATAGATATTAAGACTGCTTCCTTCTTGCATGGCAAAATATGCAGCCGGTGGAACTACGATTTCAGAAGGAAAAGGAATAAAAGAACTTTCAATTGTCATTAATAAGGTGATTGTCCAATAATTCAAGTGTGCTTGAAACCATTGATAGATTTGGAGAGCCATAATCAAAAATAATTAATAGTAAATAATTAGTAATTAATAATTAAATTTTTAGGTAAATATTTTGTTTTTGCAAAATTACGACTTCTTTTTGGATATATCGTAACCTTCTGCTTTAAAAATATTAGAATATGCTTGTGCTTTCTTTTCAAGCGATAAAGGATATGCTCTTGAAGAAGATGGGGCACGATAATGAGATATAGTTCTGTTTTGGAATTCAAATTTTACACATTCTCCTACTTTGGGGATTGCAGAACCAAAAATAGAAGCTAAGGTTTCGGTTGCTTTTTCTCCTGCTGTCACAATTGCTTTAATAGTTGAATGCTCTATAAGAATTTGTCTTATGTCAGTACACTCGATTATTTCAAGAAATTTGTCGGAAGCGTTGTCTTTTAATCGTTTGATTCTATATCCTGTATCATATAAAGCTAATCCTATTTCATTAAGAAATATTTTGATGTCATTAAGAATGAATTTTTTCTCTTTTTCGTTCCAAAACTGTTCCTTATTATTATAAAAAATAACACCCATAATACGCCACATGTCATTTATTTTATTTGGGTAGAAAAAATCCATTGACCAACGTTCCGGCTTTGGCGGAAATGTTCCAAGCATAAGAATTTTAGCGTTATTGGGTATATATGGTTTAAATGGGTGGGTTTCTATAATACCAGTGTTCATAAACTAAATATTTTATACAAAAATAATGATAAAATCTGATTTTGTTGATAGATAAATATGATTTACTCATTTAAATGTTGTATATTTGCATTATACATTTGTAAATGAAAAACGTTTGAGTATGAAATTTCTACATTATGCAGTAATTATGTTTATTGCGCTAGTTATTACAAGTTGCGCATCGTCAAAGAAAGTTCCTTATATGGTAGGGGCAGAGACAATTTCTCAAGATGTATTACAACAAGTAGCAAAAACCACAGAACCAATAATTATGCCGGGTGATTTGCTTGAAATACTTGTGTCTGCATCAAATCCTGAAGTAGTGAAACCATTTAATCGTATTGGAATAATGTATGAATTGGCTGGTACACAAAATTCGTCAAATTTGAATAATAATAATTCGGCTTATTATTTAGTAGATAATGATGGTAATATAGAATTTCCTGTTATTGGTACGTTGAAAATAGGAGGAATGACTAAGAGTGAAGCCCAAAAAGTGATTCTTGCTGCTATTACTCCTAAATATTTGACAGAAACACCTGGAATAGATATTCGTTTTAAAAACTTTA
>CAZTFX010000068.1:0-12184 GCA_964613095.1 uncultured Muribaculaceae bacterium
TGAGGTTCTGACTACTCGCTAATGGTAAATTGAATTTATAGAACCTCCCTTTATTTATTGCCACAATATAAGAGCCACATGCAAGACCGGAAGCCACCACAATAATTACACCTGCCACACGATTGGCTCCGGGCATGAATGCATCAGCACCACCCAATACTCCAAGACAATAAATACCAACAATTGCAATTATAATTGCCAATGCACTGGACAATCGAATTTTTTCTTTGAAAAACACGAGTAAAATAAGCATTACCCATATAGGATAAGTGAAATGCAACACTTCAGTTACTCCTCCACCCATATATTTAAGACCTAATACCAAAAAGCCTCCGGAGAAACAATAAAATACAGCTATCAAACTCATACATTTCCAACAGTCCTTAGGTAATGATATGGATTGACGTTGCACTCTTGAAATTAAGGCTATAAGTATTGATGCAAATATAAAACGATAGAACAATAAACATGTAGGTGATATTCCCGCTTCTAAAACCGGTTTACTGAATACCGGTATAAATCCGAAAAATCCTGCTCCCAATATTCCGGCAATAATACCTTTCCACCTTGAGCCGGTAGAAACGGTTTGTTGATTCTTCTCTGACATTTTACTTTTCTTTTATTAATATATTTATTCACTATCCGATTCTCCATTATAATCCATGCAGAAAATGGAAAAATTCACGCTACCATATATCCTATGTTCATAGAAATGCGGCAAATGAGAAAAATCATAGTTTTTTGAATGTTCTATTATCACTATTGTGTCTTCTTTCAACATTTTAGATGATAATATACGTTCAGGCACTTCAGCAAAATCAGGTAAATCATAAGGTGGATCGGCAAAAATCAAATCATACTTGCGAGCAGCAGTTTCAACAAAACGAAAGACATCGCCACGAACCATTATAAGGTTTTCATCACGCAATTGTTCTTTTACTTTCTTGATGAAATTGAATTGAGTCACAATCTTTTCCACACATGTTACATGTGAACAACCTCTTGACAAAAATTCAAAACTGATTGCACCTGTACCGGCAAATAAATCCAACGCCTCCAAACCTTCAAAATCAACCATATTTTCAAGTACATTGAAAATATTCTCTCTTGCGAAATCGGTTGTGGGACGTGCCGTAATGTTACCGGGTACATCAAATCTACGACGACCGTATTTACCTCTTATAATACGCATTGTGATAATAAAATTAAATCAAATGGAGCTTTTATTGCGTCTTGCCCTATTTTCATAGCCGAAGCAGGAAAAATTATCGGCATTACATAATTTATATATTTTCTTAATTGAGGAGTTAGTCTATCTCTCACCGACTTTTCTCCACTCAACTGCAATTCGTCATTCCTTACATCCAATCCCAGATTTTGCCATGCATTCAACATATAAAATGCAGCTTCATCAATTTCACGATAATAAAATGTATTTGCCATCAACAATTCTTCTTTGCGACACACGCACATATCCATACGATTATCATAAAGATGAACAAACATTCTGGAAATACCGCTTTTTTGACATCGTTCAACAGAATAAGCACATAACGGCGTCAAATGATGAATAATCATCGGCATATTGAATGTACGTTGAAGAAATGCAATAACTCCATGCGGAATCAAGCAGGCTATAGATGATTTATTTGCAATCAGTTCATTAACATTATAATCTCCATTATCTCCCACATACATATAGTCCAATATATCTTGAACCATTTCGTCATCATTCAGTTCATTAGGAAGTATCATAAAATGAGATGAATCTACCGAAACAGCGATTTTCTTAAAATCTTGAATCAGCACAGGGTTATCATAAATACAATTTTCCAATGCTTTCAAATAATTACCGGAATTTGTATCTATGGGTAATTCTCTACATATAAGAGAATTTTCTTCTTCGTCATTATATAGAATAAACTTTACCGATGTTTCTCCTATACGCAAAATAAGATTCCAATGCTCGGGACTTTGGATTTTTATATCATTTGTGATAGTGGATAAACTACTCATAACATCGGCACTATAGGATTTTAGCACAAAGTTAGCGAAAGTAGCTTGAATAAGCAAATCCTTAAACCGAACAGTATTTTAAATTAGAAAAAAGCAAAAAAAAGAAATGTGATAATATAAAAATAGACCAAATAATATATTGATGTTTACATTAATTTTGTAAATTCGCAGTGACATAACATATTATGTTCACTTAACAATCTTAACGATTACACGATTTCATTATGAAACCTATAACTAACGCATTATTAATTGCATCTATTATATGCTATGCTTTTCTTCCTTTCTATGAACTGTCTTTTGAGGGTTCGTGGACGGGATTGAAATATACATCGGAAACAATAAGCAATATTGAGCCGTTTCTTTCCAAATTATTTGTTTTAATTCCTTTTATAGCTTGTTTCGGCGGTATTTTATTTAACTGCCAAAAGGGACGTTATTGGGGGATTGCAACAAGCCTATGTATTATTGCAGGATTATACTTCTATGTTACTGCTCAAGATATCTCTACTGCAGCCAACCCACAATTATTCAGTATTACAGGATTGGGATATGGATTCAATTTCGGTTATGGATTGCTGATTACAGCTCTTATATCTACTATAATATCTATTTTACCGTTTACTTTTAACAGGCACAAATAAAAACGGATTAACTATAAGCTAAAGGATAATTTATAAGATATACATGATTGCTGGCACGCGTTATTGCCGTATATAACCAACGATAAAAATCCATTGTAGTGAAAGCGTCTTCGGGTATATATCCCATATCAATAAACACATTCTTCCATTGTCCGCCTTGTGCTTTATGACATGTTACCGTATAGGCATATTTCACTTGAAGCGCATTAAAATATTCATTTTTCTTTAGTGCTTTATATCGTGTACGTTTATCTCCCTCAAGTTCAGAATATATTTCAGTAAACAGTTTTTCGTTCTGTTCCCTATTTAATGCAGGAGTATCACTGAACAAACAATCCAATATCACTTTAGCATCAACCTCTATATTATTATGGTCGGGAAACTCCAATGTAACATCGGCAAATCTGAATCCATACATTTTGTGAACACCTCTCACCCTGCTTACTCGTGCAACATCACCATTGGCGATAAAATCAAGTTCTTCATATTGTTCACTCCAAAAGTAATTGTTTTTGGCAACAAGAAGCATGTCTCCACTCACCAATTCATCTTCACGATATAAAATTTGATTTCTTATACCGGCATTAAACATAGTAGCTCGTTTATTGGAACGAGTTATTATTATCGTTTCATTTAAGCCGTCTTTTCCATAACAATCACCTATTTTTTCACTCATATATTCCCCCGACAATACTTCTATATCATCAAAATCGGATAATTGTAATACCGGTTTAACCAACCCATCTTTATCTTCCATATTGTGGCGTAAAGTAGTCGCATTATATAAGATACCCGATTCTTCCGCTTGTCGGGCTGTTTGGGTAAGAGCTGAAACAAAAACTTTCAACCCATAGCTTTGCAATTGTTCCACACTTAATGCAGGACTATCGGTAAATCCCACAGGTGGTAACTGTGCATTATCGCCAAGCAAAATCAAGTGACAACGCACTCCGCTATATACATAATGAACCAAGTCGTCAAGTAAACACCCTGTGCCGAATACTGCACCTTCGGTTGAAGAATTTGGTATCATTGAGGCTTCATCAACGATAAAGAACGTATCAACATGCTTATTCTCGGATAGTTGAAAATTACCATATTCGGGAGAATAACTTTTTTGACGATATATTTTACGATGAATAGTGTAGGCAGGATGACCAGAATACTCAGAAAACACCTTAGCTGCACGACCTGTCGGAGCTAACAATACTGCTTTTTTATGGCAATCGGTAAGAGCTTTTACCAAAGCTCCTGTTAATGAAGTTTTTCCGGTACCGGCATAACCATTGATAAGCATTACAGAATCTTCAACCGGATCCATACAAAAAAAAGAAAGAGCCGCAATCAATAGATTCTGCTCTCTGCTAGGGGTATAAGGAAGATGTGTTAATATCATCTTCCCGAATTCTCGTGATTTGGTGTCAAATTTTTCCATTAATCATATCAATACCATTCATTATAGTCGGAAAGCTATCGGAAGATAATAAAGTACCGGAACCAACTTGTTCCCAACCTTACCGGCTTTCCATTTTGGCATTTCGCTTATGACTCTTACTGCTTCACGATTAAGCTGTGCATTATGCCCTCTCAATACAGTTATATTACTCACCGAACCGTCAATATTGATAATAAAACTGCATAACACACGACCTTCAACACCCGCTTCATAAGCTTCATACGGATATTCACGTGTTTTATTGATAAAATTCACCAATCCGCGTTCTCCTCCCGGGAATTGAGGACGTTCATCTACATAATCATATTCATACACATCAATATAGGCTTCTTGCACACGTGAATTTGGATTGTATAGCTTTACTCTCCTCACCTGTCCTGTAGCCGGAATTGCAAGAATTCCTACTACTAAAACAACCAATATTCTAGATATTTTTTTCAACATCACAAAACGTTTTTCTTCAAGAGACTATTACTATATAGCACCTTTTTAGATTTTCAACGCAAATATATATTTTAATTTTGAAACAATCAATTCCAAAACCGCCTTATTTGGTATAGATTAATAATGTTTTATTTATTTTTACAAAATACCCTCAATATCACTACTTTAGTTGCTTTTTTTAAGTATTTGGAACGGATTACATCCACTTTTTGCCACTTTTAGGACATTTTAAACACGTTTTTTTACATTTATACACGTATTTTATCTCTAAATTATTGTTTTAACAGGCACTTTATACTATTTCCATGAGTTCTTCGTTACTATATTATAAAAATATACAATGAAATTACGTACACTTTTCATATCAACCATTATCGGTTCCATCGGTTTATTCAATACAAAAGCTCAAGATGGAACCAATGCCTATAATTATTTAAATATTCCGGTATCAAGCCATGTATATGGACTAGGAGGACATAATCTCTCTATTATCGATGATGATATTAATCTCGTAGAACAAAATCCTGCATTACTTGGACCTGAATTTGATAAACAAATAGGGCTTAATTACATGAGATACATAGGGGAAAGCAACTTCATGGGTGCAAGATTCGGCAATAAAATTAAAGAACATAATGCATGGTCAGTAGGAATACAATACTATGGATATGGAGAATTTATAGCTGCCGATATCGACGGAACAATCACCGGAACATTTAATGCCAACGACATAGCTTTTTCTGCTACTTATTCACACGATATCAATGATAGATTGCGCGGCGGTATCACAATGAAGGCTCTTTCGTCAAATTATGAGGACTATTCAGCTTTTGCGCTTTGTACCGATCTTGGTATCAATTATTATAACCCGGAAAATGAGCTTTCTTTCTCGGTTGTATTGAAAAATCTAGGAGGACAACTCACTAAATTTAACGAGGAGTATGACCGATTACCTTGGGACATACAACTAGGGTTTTCCCAATTTTTGAAAAACACTTCAATAAGAATTTCTATTACTGCAACACATCTTTCAAAATGGGAATTACCTTATTACGTACGTGAAGACGAAAATAGTACGACTTCCAATCTTATTGAGAAAAATTCTTTTAGCAGTAACCTGTTCCGACATCTAACATTTGCAGCAGAATATGTTCCAAATGATAAATTCTACATAGGATTAGGTTATAATCACAAAACTCGTACCGATATGAGTACTTATGCACGTAACTTTTTATCAGGTTTTTCTGTTGCTGCAGGAATCAAAACACAATCAATAGGAGTAGGCATAGCATTGGCTCAACCACACACAGGAGCCACCACTTTTATGGCAAATTTCACAATGAGTTTAGCTTCCCTATTAAGGTAATCAATTAGTCTAATTTATCTTAAAACAATAAAGAGAGTACTTGAAAAATCAAGCACTCTCTTATTGTTTCAAAATAAGAGTGAGAAAGAGAAATCTTCCTCACTCCGAACTATTATAAAACCACCTTTGTAGCTTTGCTACCTTGTTTCTTAATGAATATACCGTTTTCAGGATTAGCTACGCGCATACCCTGTAAATTGTAATATTCAACAGGCTCATTACCATCTACTTCAACATTTTCAATAGCAACACTTGCCTGTCCGCACGTCACAGTCTTTCTTGCAGGAGTTTCACACACATTGTTTTCTGTAGGAATTGAGAATACACCAAGATAGTGTCCTGAAGCAACCAAACGACCTGCATAATCAAAGGACATTTGTTCAATAGAAACACCGTCTTGAATACGTTTAGCACCTACACCGATTTCATGTTCATAGCTATATTTAGATGTCAATGTAGGAGTAGAACCATTCCATTCCACATCATAGAATTGGAATACACCGTTTTCATCATTCACTACAAGAGTTTTACCATCTTTTGTTGCAGCCAAAGCACTACCTGCAGCACCTGAAAGCAGATAATGATTTTGAGCAAGACCTTGGTTGAATGTAACATTGCCATCATTATCAACGAACATAAGTACCGGACTTGTTTCCTTATTACCGGTTGAAATAAGTGTTTGTACCACCCAGACACCTTGCTCAACAGGAGCAATTGAAGCATCTGCAGTCATATTTATCGGCAACGCAAGAGTTTGAGTAGGAGCAACTGACCATGATGTTACAGGGAATGTGTTAATTAATGACATATCATATATATTAATCACATATTTGCCTGCTGTATTCTTGCTGTAAGTGTACATCTTATCACCAAGGAAAGCAACGCTTGATGTCACGCCTCCCACTTCTACATCATTATTGTTAATCACACCTGACGTTCTTGTTCCTTCAAAGAATTGAGAGAATGTGAAATCATTTTGATTAGCTCTATAAACGCCGGAATTTGCAGCGGCATTATCAGCCACATACACATTACCATACATATCCAATGCAATACCTTGATTGGTGTTGAACGTCACACCTGTTGTATGAGCAGTTTCATTTTCCTTAACGTAATCTTGATCATAAACGTACACACCGTTTCCGGTCTTACTTGCTCCAAGATAATCAGATACATAAGTCTTACCAAATGTAGCTGAAACCGGTGAGTTGTCCACTGTAACATAAGCACGATTCAACATATAATCTTCTTTTGACAACAACGGACGAATGTGCGTTACATTATAACTTGATACTTCAACAGCCCAATGTAGAACTTGTCCTACTGTACCCGGAAGTTCTGTTGCAGCAACCACCATTTCATTTTTACCTTCAACGACATTATCCAATGCAATTTCGCCAACTTTCTGAGATGTTGCATCGTAGAAAATCAACTTTCCACCGGTCAAGCAATCTTCGTTTGCTTTAAATGTGAATGTATAGTTACCATCGGCAGCAGTCACATCCAAATCGTATGCATATACATTGCCATAGTAAGTTTGTTCTACATCTTGAGTTGTGAATCTGCTCACAGCATTATCTGTATTCAAATATAGAGTAATATCATCCTCCTCAACGTGAGAACTTGTCATGACATAAGCCGCCTCTACTGCTGCAATGTCGGTATTGGTGGTTTCAATCAATTTCGCTTTATCAAAACCGTCATGCACATCATACAATTCCACACCTGCAACTTTTCCTTCAGCATTAAATTTTGGAGTTGCCATTAACGCACGGTTTCCATACTTGAAGTAACTTGCTCCTACAGTGGCAACTGGTATCAAATCGACACTTACTGCACCCACTTTTGTTGGAGTACCCTTTTCTTCTGCATTCAATGTGTATTCAATAGGTGTAATTAACGATCCGTCAATCACAATTGCATTATCATCGCGAGGAGATACTACTATACGATAATCTTCACCTATTGTTTCGGTTGTAATATCATCACTTTGATTTCGTATTTGTTCAACTAACCCCTTACGTGAAATTGTGAATATTGGAATACGAATCTTGACTCCGGACTGTGTTTTAGCGGTTGTTATTACCTTACAATTTTCCAAACGTCCACTGATAGCTAATGATTGACCGGTTGTTGCATTTGAGAAATTACCGGCAGCATTACTATGTGTAGAAGTAAACCATATTTCGGGGTTTCCCTTTGGAGAACGAGTAACATCATCTTTAGCCCATTTATATAAACGTAAAGTACCATTAGCTTCACCTGTTGTAACAAAAGACATGTGTTCAAGGTTACAAGCTACAAGAACAGAGTCGCTTGTAAATGCGATATCCGAAATCTTCATCAATTCGCGTTCATCGCTTGCATCACCCACGCCTTCTGTACTCAATTCAAAATACAATTCTTGAGTTTTTGCATTATAGCAATAGATGTGAGGATTATTTTCTGCATCGATAGCAAGTGCATAGATAGAATCACCATGAGCAAGTTCACGACGGATAGTCTTTCCTTCAAGTTCAGCAAATGATTTGTTTACATAATCTTGACGCATTTCATATTTACCTGCCACCTTCAACCATCTTTCTTGTTCCGGATCAGGATAGTTGTAACAAGGATTTGGTTCATAATCCTCTGTTTCAAGATAGATAATAGGATAAGTGGTTTCGTTTGCCACTACTGTATAAACAGGCATTTCATTTTCCTTACCTAATATCTCTGCAAGTTCATAATTTGACTTATAACCCGGAGCCTTTGCCAAAATTGTATAATCATCACCCGGTTCAAGTTTTTCAAACACGAACACACCGTTCCACTCGTTATCACCCTTATAAGTAGCGATTTCAACTCCACCTTTATACAATGTAACTTCTACATTGTTGATAGGCATCCATTGGTCGATTGAACCTTCGGCATAATTGTAATATTGGTGTTCAAGGCGAGTATGCATGTCTTTTACAGAACCCATGATATAACCCTTAGTATCTTTCTCCCAACCAAACCATTCGGCAATACCACGTGCATAACGCAGACCTTCCTGACCGCAATAGTCGGGGTTCAACGCACGGTGTGTGGCAGGATAATACTGGTGAGAAAAACCTTCCGATAGGAATCCCGGAGTAATGTTTCTGTTCAGCACTCCAAGATAACCGGTGTAAACCTGACCATTTTTATCGGCAGGAGAAGACCAACCTTTATAAAAGGTATAATCACCGCGGATATAAGGGTCTCTGCCGGGTTGCATATATGACGAATTCATCACATCGATTCCGTTTGAATTCAGATAAGACCATGTGGTATTAGCCATATCACTGCATATCTGCATCAACTCCTTTGAACCGTATGTATTGGGATTTTCCGGAGTAGAATAGTCTCCATAGTGAGTGTGCCAACCTTCTGAATCAGCCACACAACCATCACCGCCACAGTGCATATCGGCATCCTCGGCAGGGATGGTATATCCCTTATGAATTAGTATCGTGTGATTTTCCAAACCTGCATCGGAGTGTATAGAAATAAAATAATCAGCATTAAAGCTATTACATTCTCTCGCTATTTCCGTTAAATTTCTGTTATACTTTTCTGCTTCAGCATCATTATGAGGGTACGGACCGTTCTTTACACGGCTCATACAGATATTTTCTGCCGGCATTCCCCAGTCAATCAAGATTTGGCGAAGTTTCAAGCCTTTCCACAAGTCGGTATTTGACTCATAGAATCCGGTGGTGTCGCCTGTAGCGTGATTGATTGTAGGCATATTACGGTCGTTTCCGGTCCATGAACCGTGACCCGGATTTATATAAATGCGAGCCTCCTTAATAGACTTATTCTGTCCGGCATTTATTGCGCCTGCGGTCATCACTACCGCTATCAATGATAAAATCAATTTTTTCATAGCTCAATCCGGTTATTTTACGTTAATAATATATGTTTCTCCCTCGTAGGTAGAGAACACAATCTTCTTGCCTTCTTTACTTGGATAAGGGTACATCGCCTTCAATGAACTGTCGGTAAGACGTTGAGATGTTCCGTCAAGAGTCTTGGCAATGATTGCCGATGCTGTGATTGTGTGTCCATCGTCTTCGTCTTTCATTCCCACAATAGTATTGTCGTCATACCATTGTGCTGCACGCAAAATGCCATAATATTTAACATTGTTTCCATCAATACTGCTCACATAACATCCCTCTCCACACACATAGTAGCACACATTCTTTCCATTTGGAGAGACTGATGCCCAAATGTAACTATGTTGTATTCCGTTTGGAGAAAGTACACTTGTCACTCCATTCTTGGTAATCATCAATTGCTTGTTATCTATTGATACAACAGGAGTAGAACTTACATTTGAAGTAGTCTTTGCCACACTCTTTTGAGTAACACGACCACTGTTTACCATCATTGCACGTCCTCCTTGCAAATTGATTGCATTAAGGTTGCGAGTAGCTTTTGCCAATCTGGTGGTAACACCGGTGGTTGTATTCACATCTACCACATCGGTATAGCGAAGACCGTTCACGATTTTATCTTCGCGACACACCACATTCTTACCGTCAGCCGATATTTTTGCATCGTTTCCGGCACCCATTGCTGTTGACAGCACATCTTTTCTACCGGTGGCAAGATCATACTTTACAAGCCCTTCAAGTTGAGAACCTGTCAATAGCAGATAATCACCCTTTGGGCTGATTCCCGCCACTACACTCACTCCGGTACCCGATATGTTCAGTTTTTCAACCGATGCCACATTGAACACTTGAGCAAATGCAGAGGTCCCAACAAAAACAGCTAATGATAATAGCATCTTTTTCATTTCTCAATTAGTTTTTTTAGTTCCTATAATAGTTGTTTATTTCTTTATATATTTGATTGATTGAGTTTCACCGTTAACAACCACCTGAAGTACATACACTCCACTTGCCAAATCGATCAACGGCACATTCACGTTAGAGCACTGTCCTTCAAACAGTACCTGAGTTCTTCCAAGCATCGACACAGCTGAAACTTTCACATTCGCATCAACATCGGCATTCACATTCAATCCAGAACCAACCAATTTAACATCGGCATTCACTGCAATATTTCCTATCGCACTTACCGATGAACTATATACAAACGAGATGGTTTCACCCCAATCAGAAGTTTGCATTGTTCCAGATTCATCATAATATTGTACTTGGGCACGAGCATAATATGTAACACCGTCTTCCATCGGATACTTTCGAGATAGCAAAAAATCGGTTGCTGCTATACCGGGGATGAAACCTTCTGTTTTCTTTTGGCTCTTACTGCTGCCGAACGCATCGGTTTTATCTACTTGAATCAACACAATTTCAGCACCATCTTGATGATTTATCTCAATCATGGAATTTGAATAACAAGTTCCGCCATTAAGAGGGAATTTAAATGTAGGTGCAGTACAAGGCATTGCCTTAGTAGAGAATTTAACATAATCCGACACCTTTCCATCTTGTACAACACGTGCATAATAGCTACTCAACGGATGTAATTCATAAACTTTTGCTGTATAACTTCCTGTTGTTGATTCTATTTCAAATACCATATTTTCAAAATTCAAATCTTCAGCCACCTGTAATGTTACCGGAGCACCTTCGGTTGTAACAGCCCAAGTGAAATTAACCTTAGGGTCAAGACCTTCTTCTTCGTTAGTTGGAGTAAGTAGTTGTGACACCTTAAATTTAAATGTTCTTACTTCCGAAGTTCCATCATTTTTACCGGTAGCAATGGCTCTTACTCTCCAATATAGAGTTTTATTCTTTGAAATTGAGCCATACACTTCTTCTACTGAAATAGAAGTAGCTGTAGTCTGTACCGACTTTTCTATATTCAAGAAATCTGCATCTGACGCCACATCAAGAGCATATTTCTCGGCACTTTCCACTTCATTCCAAGAGAAATCAAACACTTTATCGGTTTCATAACCTGTTGCCGGCGACACCAACATAGGAGCTGCCAATGTTTCGGCATAATTCTGTTTCCAAATGTTAGCCTCCCATTCATTTCCATAACGGTCATACACACATACTGCATAATAGTAGCCACTCTTGTAATCTTCCGGAATAGTGTAGGTATTGCTATAAGTTACACCCACCAAATAATCTTGCTCCTTTGCAAATGAAGCCGGATTTACTCCGGTAGGTACCGCATATACTGTGTAACGCATATTTTCTGTGCCAGTCTTTGCTGTCCAAGAAAGTAGGCTTGTTGATTCATCAAAGCTCAAATTTTCAACTTTTCCCG
>CAZTFX010000069.1:0-12060 GCA_964613095.1 uncultured Muribaculaceae bacterium
AGCTTATTTTCTTGTTACAAATATACTGATAATCCTTTTATATAAAACATTTTCTATATAAAAAATATCATAAACAAAACAGGTTACAACACTTGTTATAACCTGTTTATGTTTTATTGTTATTTCTTGTCTATGTCTTTGAGGAGTTCTTCAACTGCCACCCGGAGTTGGGTATCTTCACCTTTGACGATTGTTTCGGGTGAGTTTGCCACTTTAACATCCGGTTCAAGCTGTTTATTTTCAAGATAGCTACCATCTTCTACTCGATAACCGACTACCGGAATACCAAACACAAGTGTCGGGTCTTGCAATGTTTCCCACGATACGCTTGTCATTGTTCCCGGAACCGGCATTCCCACTAGTTTGCCCAATTTATTGAACTTATACACGTATGGCGTTCCGTGAGCATTACTATAATTTGCTTCACATTGTACCATAATGCTTGGCTTGTTCCAACGGCGGCTTGGCATATCGCACGCCTCACGTCCACGAACCACTTGTGTGAAATATTTATTTCCGCTGAACAAGATTTCCACATCTTCATGAAGACGACCACCTCCATTGAAACGTGTATCAATCACAATACCTTCTTTCTTGTTGAATTTACCCAAGATATCAGAATATATTGTACGGAATGAGCCGTCACTCATTGATTGAATGTGTACATATCCTAGACGACCATTTGACCAACGTTCAACATCGGCTTCACGTTGTTTAACCCAACGTTGATATAGCAAGCTGTTTAACGCACCTTTGGCAATAGGAAGTACAACTTCGTCCCAACGAGAACCATCAGTAGGATTATAAATAGAAACCAACGTTTTTTTCTTTGTCAATCCATTTAACAATTCTGACATATCTGTTGATTCCGTGATTTCTTCTCCATTAATCTTTTCAATGATACAACCTGCAGTAAGTTTGGTATTCTTGTGGTCAAATGGACTCTTTTCTACGATTTCAGCCACTTTCAAGCCTTTGCCTTTGTAGCTCCAATCATAAAGCAATCCCAAATTGGCTGTTGCTTCGCCACCGCCACCGGCTCTATAGCTTGCACCTGTGTGTGAAACGTTCAATTCACCAAGCATTTCACTCAACATATCAGCATAATCATAGTTATTATTAATGTGAGGTAAGAATTTAGAATATGCCTTATACATAAGTTCCCAATTTACGCCATGCATATCCACATGGTAAAAACGTTTCTTTTCTTGTTTCCACACGTGGTCAAACATGTAAACACGTTCCTGAGCTAAATCCATTTTCACTTCGGCAGTATAGGTAATGGGAGTCATCTTTCCTCCGGCACCCATTTTACTCATAGCTCTGCTACCAAGAAGGAATAGAGTTTTTCCATCTTTATCACTATCAAATGATGTGGCTTGTGTTGCTCCCACTTTACTTTCTTCTCGCTTGCGTAAATCAATCTTCATCACTTCCAATCCCTTATCTCCGGCTCTGGTATAATAAAGATTTTCCACCTCACCATCGGTAATCGCATCATATATATCGGAAGAATTACGAGTTAAGCGCACAATGCGGTCGCATATTCCATCAAGTTCAATGACAATATCCTTAACTTTCTTGTCGTCTTTCTTTTTATCGTCCTTTTTGTCGCCTTTCTTATCATCTTTTTTGTCCCTCTTTTCCTTGTCTTCTTTATCTTTTTTCTGCTGTTTTTCAAGTTCCTTTTGAAGTTCATAATCTTCTTTACTCAACTTATACTTATCATAAGCATCTTGATTCATGAACACCAACATTACATCCATCAAAGAGCCCCATGAAGCATGACTGCGCATACCATAACGATCTGTTGCAAAAATCAAGGCATTTCCATCTTGTGTCCAACGAGGGCTCACACTAAAATATCCACTTCCGGTGATATTAGTAACTTCTCCTCCTTGGGCACTCACAAGAGCCACATCACTATATGGGTCGTGACCGTTGCCAATGATTTCCATAGCAAACCATTTGCCGTCAGGACTCCAAGTGTAATGGAAACCACCATCGGTGCGATACCAATAAGTTCCATCGGTTACTTGACGTATTTTCTTTGTCTCAAAATTATACACCATCAACTTATTACGATCCTCAATAAATGCCAACTCTTTTCCGTCAGGAGAATAAGTAGGATAAGTACGTTCCACCTTATCATTTGGAATCAATATTTCTTCCTTGATTGATGTTGCATTAGGGAAATTCAAGTCTTCCTTACGTTCAATTTCTGCCGTATAAAGTTGCCAATTTCCATCACGTTCACTTGCATAAGCAATTTTACGATTTTCAGGATGCCATGTAATACCGGCTTCGGCAGCCGCCGTACTTGTAATCTTTTTGGTTGTATTGTATTCAACTGATGTCACAAAAACCTCTCCACGAATAATTAAAGCCACTTGTTTTCCATCAGGAGAAACAACAGAGCCTCTGGCACCACTTGAATGACGCGTGATTGCCGGCTTGTTTTCGTCATCACGCACCACATTGATTTTCACCTTTTTAGGCGTTTTGCCCATTGATTGTGTATAAATTTCTCCATCATAAGTAAAACATAAAGTATTATCCTTACTTGCCGACAAAAAGCGTACAGGATGAGTTTTAAATGCTGTCAAAGCTTTTACTTCTGTAGGGTTTTCCAAAGTAAAGCTATACACATTAAATGAACCACCTTTTCGTTCACTCAAAAAATATACAGTCTTTCCATCAGCAGAAATTACAGGATTTCGGTCTTCACCGGCACGATCGGTAAGATTGGTATGTTTTCCTGTCACGACATCATATTTCCATATATCACGAGTTATAGAAGAAGTGTGATGTTTACGCCACTCATCTTCAAATCCTTTATTGTCTTGATACAAGAAAAACTTACCCGATTTATCATAATTCACCATTTCAGCAGGAGTTGCAAGCACTTGACTAGTGCTACCACCTTCCACATTCACAGTATAAAGTTCATTCATTGCATTTGTAGGGAACATTGCACTTTCTGCCGGATCTTGAATAGCTGCATTGAAAAGGACTTGCTTTCCATCGGGAGTAAATGCAGTAGGCACTTCCGATACAGAATTGGTTGTCAATCGTTTTGCCATTCCACCATTTGCCGACATCACAAAAACATCAAAATTACCGTTACGGTCACTCGCAAAAGCAATTTTACTGCCATCCGGACTCCATATAGGAGTCTTATCATAAGCACTCTGTGTCGTCAACTGCACTGCTGTACCTCCTGTCGTTGCAACCTTATAAATATCACCTTTATAGCAAAAAGCGATTTCTTCACCATTTGGAGAAATTTTCACATCACGAAGCCACAATGGTGTAACAGCTCCTGCTGTTGCAAAAGCCAAAGCCAACACTAAGCTTAACACTGTTTTTTTCATAATTTCTATATTCTTTAGTTATTATTATTCCCAATTAAAAACATTATTGACAAAAACACATCAATACAGCTACAAATTTAATACTAAATTTGTTATTTTCCACACTTTACACTATCTTTGACTATCTGTTTAATATATAAATATCATATATTATGAAATTAAAATCAATAATTCTAGGCTCAATTTTCATTATGACATCTTGTAATATAACAGCACAAGACATTCAATTACCCGAACCTTCACGTAAAGGCGGTATGCCTCTTATGGAAGCAATAAGCAACCGTCATTCTTCACGTGAATTTTCCGATGCGACATTGTCCAACCAACAATTAAGCGATATGCTCTGGGCTACATGCGGATATAATCGTCCTGATAAACGAACTGTTGCCACAGCTTTAAATCGTCAAGAAATGAGTGCTTATATTGTTACTCCCGAAGCAATCTATAAATATGAGCCAAAGGAAAACAAACTCATTCACATCACTTCAGGTGATCATCGCGATGTTTTTGCTGCACAAGATTTTGCAAGAAAAGCTCCTCTTAACGTAGCCCTTGTCGCCGATCTTGCGAAACAAGACAAAAAAGAATTTGCCGGTATGACAGTAGGTGCCATGAGCAATAATATTTACCTATGGTGTGCGTCAGAAGGTTTGAACACCGTAACTAGAGCCAGTTTCAACCAAGAAGGAATGAAAAGAGCAATGAAACTTAGTGAAACCGAAGAAGTTCTGCTTGTGCAAACTGTAGGAAAATAAACACTTATGCAGAAACCTTTCTTATTTTTATTAATTATGCTATGCTGCTTCCTTATTGTAGGATGTGGAGCACCTGATAATTCCGAAAATGGTCCCATAAGAATATACAATCTGTCTAAAAGCAGTAAGACTATTCCAAATGGAGATTCTACAGTTGTTATTTACAGAGTAAAGACTAAAGGTGTAGGAATATCACTTGCCAGAGCATTTAATGATAAAAATGACTTACAGTTATCAGCAGCCCAAACAATAGGGATAGATCCTGTACAATCTCTACAAGAAGCTTTCTATCTAAAGCGCCCGCTTAAAAAGATTGCTACATGTAATGATTTTTACCTTGACACCCTTACACATTCCATGCCTTATCTTGTTCCCGAAGCTGCAGAATTACTTCACGACATAGGGAAAGCATTCATGGATACCATTATAGCTCGAACAGGTGGTCACAAGTGTCAATTCAGGGTAACAAGCGTACTCCGTACCGATAATACAATCAAACGATTACGTAGACGCAACATAAATGCCACTGACGCCTCTTGTCACATGTACGGAACAACGTTTGACATCAGTTGGATTCGTTTTTATTATAATGAACCCGATTACATAATGTACACCGAAGATTTAAAAAACGTTCTTGCCGAAATTCTTTATGAAATGCGTAAACAGGGACGGTGTTATGTAAAATTTGAAAGGAAACAGAGTTGTTTTCATATCACAGCACGATAATTCTTCGTTATTAGGAGAATCACTTAAATAATAAACTCATGAAAAGAGATTATTTAAAATATATCAAAGAATATATAAAAGCTCGAGGTTTAAAACGATTACATATTAAAACGGCTCTTATAGATATGGACGGAGTTCTCTATGACTCAATGAAATATCACACATTAGCATGGCACCGTCTTGCTACAGATCTCGGTATAGAAGCAACCCGAAATGAATTCTATCTATACGAAGGAATGACCGGTGCTGCAACAATCAATCTTCTTTATAATCGTGCTTTCGAGAAAAGCGTCAATGATGAAGAAGCAAAAAGACTTTATGCAATAAAAGCTCAATATTTCACCGAAATAGGGAAAGTCGAAACAATGCCTCATGCCGACAGAATGCTGAACATATTGCGTGACAATGGCATAATTCGTGTTCTAGTAACAGGCTCAGGACAAGCATCAATTTTAAATCGTTTAGACGTGGATTATCCTGGAATTTTCGACTCAGAGAAACGTGTCACGGCACTTGACGTAAAAAAAGGGAAACCACACCCGGAACCTTATTTGCAAGGCATGAAAAAAGCCAATTGCACTCCTGAAGAATGTATCATTATAGAAAATGCCCCTTTAGGAATTCAAGCAGGAAAGGCAGCAGGCTGTTTCACAATAGGAATCACTACCGGACCTATTCCCAAAGAACGTATGCAAGAAGCCGGAGCCGACCTTATTTTCGATTCTATGGAAGATTTTGCCAATGAATTACCCAAACTTCTTGAGGCATTAAAAAGTTTATAACAAAAACATCAATAACTAAAATTTTATAGCTATGCCACAAAAGATTATTTTTTCCAACGAAATAAATCAAGCCGTAAAAAATGTACTTGATGAAATGGAATATAACAAGTTGTTTGTTCTTACCGATGTGAATACACAGCATTTCGTAATGCCTAAATTCAGTGAATCATTAAAAAATGCCACCAATATAATAATCAAGGCTGGAGATATAAACAAAAATATAGAAAGTCTTACTCACGTATGGAAGCAATTGGGAGAGAATGGAGCTACACGTCGTTCTGTTCTAGTTAATCTGGGAGGAGGTATGGTAACCGACCTTGGAGGTTTTGCCGCCTCAACCTTCAAACGCGGTATAAGGTTTATCAATATCCCCACTACGCTACTTAGCGCAGTAGACGCAGCTGTAGGCGGTAAAACCGGAATTAATTTCAATGGATTGAAGAACGAAGTAGGCATATTCAATGAAGCCGATACAGTTCTAATATCCACACGCCCACTTGATACCCTTCCTATTGATGAAGTAAAATCCGGATTTGCTGAAATGTTAAAGCATGGTCTATTAAGCAATAAAAGCACTTTCAACAAGTTACTTGATTATGATTTCAACCAATATAATGGAGAGCAATTATTATCCTTACTAGAAGAATCTGTCAATATAAAAAGAGAAATTGTGCGTCAAGATCCTCATGAGAAGGGTTTACGCCGTGTTCTTAATTTAGGACATACAGTAGGACATGCTTTTGAAAGTCTTGCAATGAAGAGGTTATCGCCTATTCCTCATGGATATGCTGTAGCATGGGGTATGATAGTCGAACTTGTACTTTCTCATATGCTATTAAAATTTGACAGTGCAACGTTACACAGATACACACAATTTGTATATAATAATTACGGAGCTTTCAACATAACATGCGATGACTATCCCGAACTCCTCAACTTAATGACACATGATAAAAAGAGCAACAGTGGCGAAATGAACTTCTCATTGCTTAGCGATATAGGAGAAATAAAAATCAACTGTATTGCAAGTGAAGATGATGTAAAAACTGCACTTGACATATATCGTGATCTTGTACATATATAATAAACACTAAAATGCTGAAATATCATACTATAGACATATCATGTAGGGCTATTCCACAAGAAATCAGCCTAATCTTTAATATTACAGGTTGCACCATCAAATGTCCGGGTTGCAATGAAAAAACCTTATGGAAAGACAAAGGAACTCCACTTACATTCAATGAGGTACGTTCCATTTTGTCCAACTATAACAGTACCGTTTCTTGCGTTTGTTTCATGGGAGGAGAACATGCAGCCGGAGAAATAAACGATTTAGCTAGATTTGTTAAACACCATTACCCCTGTTTACATACCGCATGGTACTCAGGTCTTGACAAAATTGCACCCGAGATAGAATATTGTAATTTCAATTATTTAAAGACCGGCTCTTATCAAGCTGCAAAAGGTGATTTAAGTTCACCCGAAACCAATCAAAGAATGTTTATGGTAACAGAAGATTGTAACTTGATAGATATTACCGAAAAATACATACGAACGGAACCCGAGGAGGAAGCTCCTAAGACAGAAAACAACGAAAACGACATCGAAGTAATTCCCGAAATTGAAGATACAGTTGAAGAAGATTCCGAGAGTATAATTGAAGAAATCGATGATATAGAAGAACTTGCTTATATCGTTCAAGAAGAAAACGATAATAATGAAGAAAACGACCATTCAGGAATCTTCATGGAAATCTAAATTCTGATAGAAAGTTGTATAAGCGAGTAAATTAGAGTAACTTTGCAAATAATTACAACAAGATATTGTAAATCGTAATTTATTAATAACACAACATATAATATTTATGGAAACTATCAAACCGGGCAAATATATTGAACTTGCCTATGAAGTATATGAAGTAGAAAAGGAAGAAAACGCCCTTATGATGAAATTCACCGAGGAACATCCGGATTGTTTCATTTTCGGTGTAGAAAAAGATGTACTCCCTGATTTTGAGAAAGGACTTCAAGGACTAAAAGCAGGGGACACATTTGATATGACTTTTTCACCTGAACAAGCATTTGGAGAACACCGGAAAGAATATGTTATGGATCTTGACAAGTCTATTTTCTGTAACGAAGAAGGTGAATTTGACAGTAAAATGGTGTACGTGGGCAACGTTATACCTATGATGACTGAGGAAGGCTATCGCGTTCATGGTATTGTACTCAACATCAGCGATGACAAAGTTTCAGTTGACTTCAATCACCCATTGGCAGGAAAAACCGTACGTTACACAGGTAAAGTGGTTAATGTTCGTGACGCAAAAGCAGAAGACATGCAACCTCAACACTCTTGCGGATGTGGTTGTGGACACGATCATGACGGTTGCGGTGACGGATGTGGAGGCTGTAATGGATGTCACTAACCCTTTATCACACTTAAAATAAGTTAAAATCCAAATATTCTATATGATGAATATTTGGATTTATTTGTAATAATTGTATTTTTGCTATGTGTTTTTCATAGTATTAAAATAAGATTAAGGTTTCTACAGACTTCGTAGTGATACGAGGTCTGCTTATTTTATATCAATTCCACAAGAAATTCGTTTATTTGACAAAATCAATTTTGGATGCACATTCATAGCCTTCATTGTACAAATCCATCAGTTTTTGTACATCACACTCCATTCTATCTACAACAATAGGATTTTCCGGACGTATTACAATAAGCTCACCCCTACCTTCAAGAAGCTCCACTAATGACATTTGCTCATTATATAAAGAATTTCGGTTCTTAATAGCTTCACGCAAAGCAGGATATTTATGATACATAAATGGAGGAACAAAGCCCGGTTTCGCCGGTTTTCGATAACCTTTATTGCGAGTTAGCACTACTACATTATTATCATATCCCAACGATCGCGCTCGCAGCAACGGTATAGAATCGGCAATTCCTCCATCAAGCATAGGTTTTCCATCCACACACACTATAGGACACACAAATGGCAGGCTTGAAGAAGCTTTAACAATGTCAATAATTCGTTCAGGCGAGTTTTTTTCCTCATAATAACACGCCTTACCGGTTTCACAACTTGTGGTTACCATTTCATAACGTTCTTCACATTGAGCATAAGCAGCATAGTCATACGGAATTATTTCATTGGGGAATTTATGAAACAACAAGTCAAAATCCATAATATTCCCCTTAAACAACAATTGCTTCAACCCAATATAATGATATTTATCTAAAAGGTCGATATTACTATATTTCGCCCTACCTCGTTGCCCCGACATATAAGAAAGCCCGTTACAAGCTCCGGCACTCACTCCTACCGTATAAGGAAAACGGATACCTCTATCCATAAAATTATCCAATACGCCACATGTAAACACACCACGCATACCTCCACCCTCAAGAATTAATCCCGAACGATTTGTTAATATTATTTTATCATTCTTCAATTTGATATCCATGATATATACTTATTCACTCCTTATCAAAACTTCATTTTTCAATATTTTGTGACCGTTAACACAAAGTTAGAAAAATCTAACGTATTAATCACTCGTAAATTGTTAATTTACTACATAAAACATCTAAGACAAATATATTTCTTCACAAATTATCTTAAAATCAAGCATAAATATTTGCTCAGTCACAGAATTTGTTTGTAATTTTACGAACAACAAACAATAAGCGATTATGGCGAACAAGGATTATAGCATTAAGCAAGAACAGATAGCACGCTTTGCAAAAGCGATGGGACATCCTGCAAGAATTGCGATTTTGCAATTCTTGGCAAAGCAAACGCAATGTTATTTCGGAGATATTCACGAAGAACTCCCTATTGCTAAAGCTACTGTTTCTCAACATCTAAAGGAGTTGAAGGATGCGGGATTGATACAAGGCGAGGTTGAGACTCCAAAGGTCAAGTATTGCATCAATCGTGATAATTGGCGTTTGGCTCAGGAACTGTTTTGTGAGTTCTTCGGACAATGTGTAAGCAAGAAAGAGAGTTGCTGTGAATAAACGGCCTCTTTTTTAGGGATAATGTTCGTTGTTTTGCGAATTACAAATAGCATCTAAAATAATTAAGCGTATGAAAAAAGGATTATTATTAATTGCCCTTTGTATGGGTATGGTTGCTTGTGGAAATAGCAATGCAAAGAATGAATCAATAGCAGAAAAGCAAGTGAAGAAAGACATAGTGGAGGTATTATACTTTCACGGCAAACAGCGTTGTGCTACTTGTATTGCGATTGAGAAGAACACTAAAGATTTGCTGGAAACCACTTTTGCCGATAAACTGAAAAGTGGGAAATTGGTGTTTAAGTCGGTAGATATAACCGAAGAGGAGACGCTTGCGGATAAATATGAGGTGAGTTGGTCATCGCTTATTATTGTCGATTATAATAAGAATGGAAAAGAATATGCTGAAAATATGACCGAATTTGCCTTTGGAAATGCTCGGAGCAATCCCGACAATTTCAAAGAGGGTGTTGCAGAGCAAATCAATACAATGCTAAACAACTAAATTATGGAGTGGTTACAATCACTATTAGAGAGTAGTTCAACGTCTATTCTAACAGCATTTCTATTGGGTCTGCTTACGGCTCTTTCGCCTTGTCCGTTGGCAACCAATATCGCTGCAATAGGTTATATAGGCAAAAATATTGATGACCGCAAGCAGATATTTCGTAATGGTCTGCTCTACACCCTTGGGCGAGTGGTAGCATATACACTGCTTGGCGTGCTGCTTATTGCTCTGCTTAAAGGAGGGTCAAGCCTATTTGGTGTTCAGAAATTTATCAGCAAATATGGCGAGTTGATTCTTCCCCCTGCTCTGCTGTTGATTGGTTTATATATGCTGTTCGGGAGCAAACTCCGACTTCCCTCATTTGGGTTTAACAGCAACGGAGAGGGTTTTGCAAAACACGGAGGTTGGGGGGCATTTCTCTTGGGCGTATTGTTCGCATTGGCATTTTGCCCCACAAGCGGAGTTTTCTATTTCGGGATGTTGATACCGATGTCGGCAACGGTCACGATGGGATATTTATTGCCCGTACTTTTTGCCATTGCTACTGCCTTGCCCGTGTTGGTTGTAGCGTGGGTGTTGGCTTTCAGTGCAGGACAGATAGGCAAGGTCTATGGGCGAATGCAAGCCATTCAGAAATGGCTGAATATAGCAGTCGGCATATTGTTTATATTGATTGGAATTTATTATTGTATAACCGTTTATTTATAAGATTATGGAAGTAAAAGTATTGGGACCAGGTTGTGCCAAGTGTAAAACAGCCTACAATGTGGTTGAGAAAGTTATCAAGGAGAACAACCTCGATGTCGTTCTTACAAAAGTGGATGATATTATGGAGATGATGAGTTACAACATCCTCTCAACACCTGCCGTTGTCGTGGATGGCGAAGTGAAAATCAAAGGGCGTGTACCAAGTGAAAATGAGGTTAAAGAACTATTAGGCGTATGATACAGCAATTTGCAGATTGGCTCGTCTATGGCATCTTCGGGTTAGATGCCGCAACATCATTGGGCATTGCTGTCAATTTCTTCATTTACGACACGATAAAGATTGTAATTCTGCTTTTTTCAATCAGTTTCGTAATGGGGATTATCAATGCTTATTTTCCTATTGAACGACTACGGCAATACCTCACAACCCATAAGCTCTATGGTCTGGACTACTTTATGGCAGCCTTGTTCGGTGGCATTACACCGTTCTGTTCCTGCTCGTCTGTCCCATTGTTTATAGGGTTTGTAAAGGGTGGCATCCCGTTGGGTGTAACGCTAACCTTTCTTATCGCCTCGCCTTTGGTTAGCGAGGTGGCAATAGCAATGTTCCTCGGCTCATTTGGAGTAAAGGCTACGCTTATCTATGTGGTCAGTGGTACGGTATTGTCAATGATTGCTGGGTATGTTTTGGGTAGAATGCGACTTGAACCTTATTTGAGTGATTGGGTAAAGAGTGCACAAATGCAATCCAACTCACAAAGCGAGAGGTGGGAAGCGGAGAAAACGCCTTTCTTAAAGCGTCTGCCCATTATCACAAAAGAATCTTGGAGCATTGTTCGGGGCGTATTGCTCTACATTATCATCGGTATCGGCATAGGTGCCACAATGCACGGTTATGTACCCGAAGGTTTCTTTGAGCAATATTTGTCGGCAGAGAATTGGTGGGGCGTGCCTTTGGCTGTTGTTCTTGCTGTGCCTATGTATGCCAATCCTGCGAGTGTTGTTCCCGTTATTGAAGTATTTGTGGCAAAGGGTATTCCACTCGGCACAGCCATCGCCTTTATGATGGCTATAATTGGTCTGTCAATACCCGAAGCCACAATGCTAAAAAAAGTTATTAGTGTCCGATAAAAAACGATAAAGCATAGAATTAGAGGTTTCAATCGCTG
>CAZTFX010000070.1:0-11904 GCA_964613095.1 uncultured Muribaculaceae bacterium
AAGGTCTGGAAATAGTAAAATCGGGAGATATGATATTTTTTGAATCTGGAGAAACTGGTGCTCATCAGCTTTATAACCATACAGACGCCCCCTGTATTTTTCTTGATATACGCACTTACATAGGTCACGATATTTGCGAATATCCAGACTCAAATAAAATTATCATAGTTCCCAATGGAGAGACATTCAAACGCGATGAGCAGCACAACTATTTTGATGGAGAAGAAAACATTCAAGATATTTGGAATGAATTAAGCAATACGAAGTGATATTGGGGCTATCCACAGCCCCAATATCACATTATAGTTTCATCCCTCGATTTTGTCTTCTGCTTGTCGGCAATCCTAATGCTTCCATAAACTCATCTTTCTTGCGTCTGAACCAAGAGTGATGTGATACGCCATCGATTCTAAGGTCAAATCTTCCCTCCTTATCCTCTTTGAGGGAGCAGACCACACCATCGGTTGAGAATGATTGGTTATGTTCCGCTTCGTATGATTGCCGAACCTCCTGTATCTGCTTTTGGTGTCCATTTCTCGTATTTCCAAGATTTTCAGTGTAATGCGTTAATAATCTGTTTTAAATGCACTATTATTCCGATTTCGGTTGATTATTCCAGCGTTTTTGTGTATTTTTGTAATGAGAAACATTATTTGATGATGAAATATAATCAAAATAACCCTAAAGAAATTACCGAAGAAGTTGTAATGAACGATTTACGCTATCTTCAACTACTTTCACGCAGCTTTCCTACAATAGCAGCAGCAAGTACCGAAATCATCAATCTCGAAGCAATATTAAATCTACCAAAAGGAACCGAACACTTCTTGGCAGACCTTCATGGAGAATATGAGGCTTTTCAACATGTACTACGCAATACATCAGGTACTATTAAGCGTAAAGTACGAGAAATATTTGGCGAAACTCTAAGTCAGCACGAGCAAAAGGAAATATGCACACTCATATATTATCCTGAACAAAAGTTGGAATTGGTTAAAGATGTTTTTAAAGATGATGTTTTAGAAGATTGGTACTTCATTACTATAAATCGCCTTGTAATGGTGTGTCGCACCGTATCATCTAAATATACACGTTCAAAAGTTAGAAAAGCTCTACCGGAAGACTTTTCATATATCATACAAGAACTTCTCCACGAAAACGCAGTTGAGCCAAATAAACAAGCATACGTGGATGTTATCGTTCGTACTATCATCTCAACAGATCGTGCTGATAATTTCATTGTTGCAATCAGTATGCTTATACAACGTCTCGTTATTGATCACCTTCATATTTTAGGTGACGTTTTTGATCGAGGTCCCAGCCCTGATAAGATTATGGATATTTTGTGTGATTACCATAATTTTGATATACAATGGGGAAATCATGACATACTTTGGATGGGAGCAGCTTCAGGAAATGATTGTTGCATGGCAAATGTAATACGTCTTGCATTAAGATACTCAAATCTATCGGTTCTGGAAGATGGTTATGGCATAAATCTACTACCATTAGCTACGTTTGCCATGGAAACTTATGCCAATGATGAATGTACCCAATTTATTCCAATTAATAACGAGGGAAATCCATATAGTGAAAAGACCATCAAAATGATTGCACAAATGCACAAGGCAATCAGTATTATTCAATTCAAACTTGAAGCTCAAATCATTAAACGTCGTCCCGATTTTGAGATGGAGGACCGCATGCTTTTACACCATATTGATTACGAAAAAGGAACCATCTCTCTCAACGGAACAGAATATAAATTGAATGACACAAATTTCCCTACAATCAATCCTAAAGATCCTTATGCACTGACTCAGGAAGAGGAAGAAATCGTTACAAAACTTCACAATTCTTTCATAAGCAGCGAAAAGCTTAAACGACACATGGATTGCCTATTCCGTAATGGTTGCGTATATACAGTTATGAATTCCAATTTGCTTTTCCACGCATCAATTCCTCTAAATGAAGACGGTACATTTAAAGAAGTGCTTGTAGACGGAAATTTTTATAAAGGTAAAGCTTTGTTCAAAAAAGTGGGCGCATTACTTCGTGAAGCATATTTTAATGACTATAAAGACGAACATTACATGTATGCTCTTGATTACACTTGGTATCTATGGTGTGGAAAAAACTCATTGGCATTTGACAAAGATAAAATGGCAACCTTTGAAAGCTATTTCATCAATGATAAAGAAGCCCAAAAGGAGATTAAAGGATATTATTATACCCTGCGTGACCGCGAGGATATTTGCGATATAATCCTTGATGAATTTGGTGTAACAGGCTCACACCGACACATCATCAACGGACATGTACCGGTGAGAATCCTTAAAGGAGAACAACCTATCAGAGCAAACGGTAAAATGATGGTTATCGATGGAGGTTTCTCTAAGGCATATCAGCCCAAGACCGGTATTGCAGGCTACACTTTAGTGTATCACTCACGCGGATTTGAACTTGTTCAGCATGAACCGTACACTTCCATAGAGCAAGCCGTACGCGAAGGTCACGACATCAAATCGACGAGACAGATAGTGGAAATGAGTACACACCGCATGCTAGTAAAAGATACCGATAAAGGTCAAGAAATAATAGCACAAATTGCCGACTTAAAAAATCTGCTATATGCTTATCACAATGGGTTAATCAGCAATTAACCATTGCTAAATGTCATTTTCCACCTTCAACGTGAAATAGCATTGACTACTATGATAGCAAATATCAAGAATGCTCATTACACACAATTTGACTAAGGTGTTTTCGGCTACCGATTTAGAGACATGAGCCAATTTCATATAGTCATCAAGTGTAATTTCACTATTTTCTTTCAAATAATCAATCAAAAGAAACTCCTTCTCTGAGAATGTAATCAGAGAGGGAGTTTCTTTTTGTTCCTCTTTCCATATTTTTACATGCAATGGACTGGCAAGAATATTTTCATCGGCAACACGATAATAAGCCACCCATTTACCGTCATCGTCTTGAGCCTTAACAGGTAAATTTTCAGCAGGAGCAACATCTACTTTCAGTACACTTTTACCCTCAACACGATATGATTGAAAACTCACCGTTTGAGACGGACGACAATACATCTCGGCAGCCTGCTCAATCATATACATTTCCTCATCACTCTCTACCCCTACAACTTTACCGTTATCTTTAACACCAATAAGCAAACTGCCTCCGCTATGATTAGCGAAAGCAGATATGCTTCGGGCTATTTTACGAGCATCAGAAATTTTAAACTTGAAATCCTGACGTTCATGTTCTCCCTCTTCTATAAGCTCTTGTATATAATGTTTACTCTTAATCTCTTTCATAATTAATAACATCACATAAAATAGAACTAATATCCTTTATACAACAATGTATTATCTATTACAGAAATCATCGATGCCGGAACTTCATACTCCTTTGCAATTGACGACCATAAAGAAACAGCATAACAAATCTCATTAATAATGTCTTCAGCTCGTTTAATATGCATGGATTTCGCTACGGTTATTAAATCAGCTCTTGTAATATTATCCCACTTGTTGTTAACCGACATCTGATGATGCGAAGTCCATTCCCCTTTAGGATTATACGCCCATGCCACATCATATGCAGGTGACAATTTCCAAGTACCTGTTTTATCCATTAAGAACGATATGTTTTTAGTGTGGTCGTCCTGATTTCGGGCGATAACATTAAATACCATACGCCGGAACATCTGCTCAGCCTGTCCGTAAGGTAAACGAAGACGGCGCATTACCTGAAACGCCTGTTCATACGAATAAGCGTGTAACATCTTATAGTCGTAATGAACCAATCCACATAGTGTCTGCATGTGAACTTTCTCTTTTCCTCCTATACGGTCAAAACGTTTAGTCATAAAATGAGACCTGCCATTTTCTGTGAGCAAACGACACTCACTCATCTCTAAACCTGCCTGTAATGCCATTTTATAATAGACATATTCAATCTTGCCATAATGTTGAGGATCGCCTAAAGCAGTGTTTGTCACACCATCTAATTTCAATAGCCAATGACTGAAATCCTTCGGTGCATCAACTTGTCCTGAACGAACTTCTCCGGTCTTGTCATTATAGGCAATAACTGCTTTTGCTCTTTGTCCTCCTGCTGACGTACTGACTTTTATGATATTGATAAGAGCCTCCTTGGTATCTTCATTGAGATTTGTATTCAATTCGGCTTTACTTGATAAAACCTCTGTTGCAATTTCCACCAAAGAACTAATCTCAATGGCTGATGATTGATCTAAATAGTCATCTTTTGCAGGTACAAACTCCAATGCTCCCATTGAACGTTTACTCTGGTAACATAATCTCTCCACCGGGTTTGCGAATGTTCTTCCTAGTGAGATAAGCCATCTATCCAATAATGCCTTACCGTATGCATCGGGTAAAGCATCTGCTAAAAGTCCGGGAAGTCCCATAAATGTCTCTTTAGACAACTCTCTGAATGTGTGTGGTCTGTTATCGCTGATTGGCATCATCAACGGTGATAGCTCCCAACCATTCTTGGCGAAAGATGGTTCATACTCAAATGTAGCAGTTCCTGTACTTTCATTCCACAGTACAGCTCCGGCATACTCACCCCAGATATATACTTTCGCTAATTTTACCATTCCGATTCTGTTTTATCTTTAGTGCCTTTCGTTGCAGATGCACGCTTACGAGTTTTTCGGTTCTGTAATTGTTTGGCATATGCAATTGGGCTTATTTCCGGTTCTCGCAAAAATACAGATAGCATATCCAACGAATTCAATGCTCTAAGCAATGGTATCAGAGTTTTTAAAGAAACACTTTCACCTCGTTCCAATGCCGCCACGCTACTTATTGCTACGCCTGCCGAAACTGCAAGTTCTTTTTGACTTACATTGCGGTCAAGCCTCTGACGTTTTATGATTTCTCCAATCTTTGAGATAATCATATTATCCGCAAGTGCATACACATCCATAATCATTGTTTTTTCAATTATTACACCACAAATATAGTAACAATTATCGAAATTACAATGATTACACATAGCATAAAGCTCTAATATTAACGAAAAACGTTGTATTTCTATTTGGATTCTTTATATAATTACAAAAACAATAATAATGGCGAGCTACAAAATTGCAACTCGCCATTACACTTAACTTTTGATTTCTGAATCTTTTATAAACTTGTTCTATAACTCATAGTTCGAGGTTCAACAACCATTTCTCCTGTTTTATTTATAAAACCCATTTTTTTATCTACCCAAACAGGAGCAACACCTCCGGAGAAATCATCCGCGCCATCATATTTAGCTTCTATAACAATTTTTCCAGTCTTATCTATAAAACCATCTTTACCCTCAATTTCAACTTTAGCTAAACCTTCTGAGAATTCACGAGTAAAATCATATTTTGGCTCTATAACCATCTCTCCGGCTTTATTTATATAACCATATTTTCCATCCACCTCAACGGCTGCCAATCCATCTACGAAGTTAAAGGCTCTTTTATATTGAGGCTCAATAACAATTTTACCGGTTTTGTCAATAAAGCCTTCTTTATCCCCTATTCTTACACATGCCAAACCTTCGGTAAAATCTTGAGCTAAATCAAATTGAGGCTCTATTACGACCTCACCTGCTTTATTTATATAGCCATATTTTCTATTACTTTCATCCACTTTTTCCCATACACAAGCTAAGCCTTCCGAGAAACCAAAAGTATAATTTTGATGTTCAAATACCATTTTACCGGTTTTATCTATAAAACCTTTCTTATCTCCAATTCTAACACTTGCCAAGCCCTCTTTAAATCGACTATCTCCATCAAATTGAGCATCAATAACAATTTTCCCTGTTTTATCGATAAAACCATATTTTATTATATGATTATTCCAAATAGTATCAATTTTTCCTTCTGAGATAATAAAACTTTCAGGTTCCGGCTTCTCTAATTGTCCTTTTATTAATCCAACACAAGCCAGTCCTTCATTAAAGCCATAACCGTATCTATCAAATTGAGGTTCGATTACCATTTTACCTGATTCATCTATAAAGCCCCATTTATCACCCACTTTTACGGCTGCTAAACCTTCATAAAAAGATTTCGCATCAGAATATTGAGGTTCAACAACCATTTTTCCGGTTTCATCCATATATCCAAGACTATCCCCCACACCAACCAGATACATTACCTTACCATCGTTTTCTGTGTTTGTACTAGAACCCGTATTACCACAAGAATTTACAGACATAGCTATTATTATAGCCAAAACGCTGTTCAACATTAATTTAACATTCATAATCATTTTTCCTTAAAATTATTCTACTATGTATTTTAATATTTCATTTAGTTTGTCAGCGTATGCACGGAAACCAATATCGGTAAAGTGGATACCGTCAACAGTTCCTTCATTATCATAACCACTCAATCCTTCACATGTAACATAATACAAATTGTTAGGATTTTCTGCTTTCAATTTTTCATAATTTTTACGCCATTCTTCATTCTTTTGAGCAAGATAATTCTTTGTGAATTTATCATACTTGGTATAGCTGTACATCGGTCCCTCTACCATGATGATAGGCACATTAGGGCATAATTTACGCAATGTGTTTACGAAACCGTATGTCAAATTTGTACACATATCCTTAGTACAATTTGGTATCGGATCTAGAACAAATGCTGTCACGCCCTTAATCTCAGCCATTGCAAGAGCCATGTAATTATCCATCTTACCTTCCCCACTGAATCCTAAGTTGACACACTCCACATTCAAGTCACGTTGAATCATACTTGTTGCAACCATACCTGTACGAGTAGCACATCCACCTTGCAAAATACTGGTTCCATAGAACACTACTTTTTTATCTTTACGAGGATTATCCAACTTTGGCATTTGTATTACAGCCGAACTATCCACACCGATTTCCATCCAATTTACGCCATCATACAGTGGCAAATAAATCATATACTCACGCATTTCCTTTGGCAAGCCATCTGCATAAATCTTTGTCTGGATAGAATCTTTTTTATATGGACGATTTGTGTTTACATATTCCCACTTACCATCATCATTCATTATATAAAGGTCAGTTCCCTTTATACCGGTATCTGCCATGTGAACCATGTGGAAATTCCAAGTCAAATTGTAACGAATACCTATACGTTCAGAGTTTGAAGAAAAACGTATAGCCATACCGGCACAGTTACGAGCTCTGTCCCACAATCCTGCACGTTTTTTATCTTTCATAATGCTATCTTTCAAATAAGCAGGAAGACGATGATAAGGACTCTCCGTGTTATCAAAACCCTTATTAATCATTCTGAACTCAAGCGCATTTACATACTTCAACTCTTTTTTGTCTTCAGCTTTCACTGAAAAAGTCATACACATCATAAATGCTAATAATAGTGTGACTTTAATAGTTCTTGAATTATTCATATTTCTTAGTTTTAAGTTATTTCACTTTTCCGGTCATTAGTAATGCCAACAAATTACTACGACTTATTATATAATTTACTCCTAATACAACAGCAATGATTACAACCGCAAAAAATGCAGCAACAATCATAGTAGGTATTAAATTTAAATTCATTTCTATCAACGGTTCACGTAAGCTAGCCATCGGAAATAAGAAAAAATAGTGCAACATATAAATTGCAAGACTTTGTGTTCCTATATATTCCCACATGCGAGTCAAACGACCTCCTTGCGGATTTTCCATAGTGAATGATTTTTCACTCCACGTTTTCACTACCGATATTGCTACTATAACCACGCATAAATACAATATCATTTTCGCCAAATCCAAACACTCGGCAGGTAGTGAAATTTCCCAAGGCCAACATGCATAATACATCATGCAACTGCCTACCAGCATGGCAACGGTTATACAAGTTGAATTTCTCGTGATTTTATCAAACGTGTCACGTACTGAACGAGCCATAACACCAAACATAAACACAGGAAAGAACTCAAAAACCATCGGCATTCCCACTATATTATTAATCTCCACAGGCAACCAATATTTGGTAAGGCAACCAAGCAGTAACCATGTGATTATAATCGCTACAATTCTAGTCATCATGCTACGGCAACGTGACAATACTGGTACCATCACACAATACACCAACATGAGTTCAAACAGACAAAGAGTAAACCAATATCCATTTTTTCCTGCACTTGTATAAAGTCCCTCCCATGTAGAGACAAATGGACTTTGTAATCCACTATGTGGAAAATAATATATCCACAAAGAACTCATTACAAAAAACGGAATAAGTAATTGTTTCACCCTCACCCCGATTTTAGGCATTGCTAATTTTCCGTTATCTGATACTTTGTATGTAAAATACCCACTTATAAAAAAGAAAATCGGCATATGTATTTTTTCCACGAACTTAAACAACACAGCACTGTCAATGTCTCGAATACACATAGTCAACACATGCCCCATTATTACCATAAAAATAGCAAATCCTTTAAGTATATCAAAATGATGTAATCGTACTTTCGGCATATATTATGATATAATAATAAACGTTACTTTAGATTAATACAAAAGTAACGTTTTTGAAAATAATATACAAGCTATACTTTGATTATTTCAATTCAACATATATTTCAACCGAACGATTCATTTCTCGTCCTTCCATTGTGGAATTATCGGCAATAGGACTATTATCACCCAATCCTTGAACTTTTATCCGTTTACGGTTTATTCCACACGCAATCAAATATCCGGCTACATTCCTTGCTCGTTCAAGCGATAATTGTTGACTGTAATCACGACTTTCTACATCATCGGTACTACCATATACATATATATTACCTTTAATTTTCTTTAACTTACGAGCAATCGCATTCAAAGATGTTTTTGCGCTACTGTTCAATTGGGAATCACGAGAACGAAATAAAACGGAATTATCATCGGACACTCTATAGTATTTTTTTCCGGATTCTTCATCTACAAAAATACTTGAATTTTGTTGATATTGATAGTTCTGCTGACTATATGCTTTTTGACGCTTCTTTGCATCAGCCTCAACTCCGATTGCAGCTCCAGCCACAGCTCCGATATTGGAACCTAGTTGCGCTCCCAAATAAGCACTATGTCGGTCTCCTAATGCACCGCCTATACCGGCACCAACTACTGCTCCACCAATACTTCCCAATATCGTTCCGTTAGTTTGATTACTCCATGAACTGCAACTATTCATTATAATAGCTGTTAGACATAACAATAACTGATATTTTAAATTTATTTTTTTCATCTTCTTTGTCTTTTTTACTTAGACCACTATGAATACTTTTGGTTTAACACAGTAAATTCCCACTCTATAATTGTTGTAAAGTTCTGAAAAAAAGTGACATTGAGAAAACACACTCAATGTCACTTCCTATATTTACCATTATTTCGCCAATTATTCACTAAATTATTGAAGTGTACCGGCATTAGCTTGGTTAACCATATCCTGATTTGCTGTAATATAAATTTCTACACGACGGTTTTGAGCACGACCGGCTTCTGTATCATTACTTGCCACCGGATTATCCCAAGCCAGTCCTTGAGCTGTCATACGACTGGAAGGAATACCCGCTTCATTAAGATATTGTTGAACGGTAAGCGCACGTTGATTTGAAACTTTCTTGTTAGCCTCAAGAGTACCTACATTATCAGTATAGCCATAGATAGTAACATCTGTAGATGGATTGTTTTTCAAAGAAGCCGCAAATTCATTTAAACTTTGTTTTGCACTTGTGCTTAGATTACTCTTATTAAAACCAAATAAAATACCACTATCAAATGTTACCTTAATTGCTTGAAGATTGTTAGCGTCTGTAACAGTTTCAACTTGAGCTCCTTCAATCTTAGCTAATTCTTCTTTTTGTTTATCCATTTTCTTACCTATCAAAACACCGGCTGTTGCACCTGCAGCAGTTCCTAATACGCCACCGATCAATGCACCTTTACCTCCACCTATTAATGCACCGATTCCGGCTCCAACGGCAGCACCACCAGCAGTACCAATAACTGCACCTTTTTGAGTGTTTGACGCATTTTGAATAGAATTACATCCTGTTGTTCCCAATAGTAATGCTAAACTTAATGTAATACTTAGTAATTTTTTCATAAATTTTCAATAATTTATTTGTTTCTATTTTCGTTTTTACAAAAATACAAAATTATCTACAAAAAAATATTTCTTCTTCCATATTATTCTACAACTGTCACTTTTTTTAGTTCACTTTACACTATTTTTATTACTTTTGCAATATAACATTAACTTAACACATTAATAATATGAAAAAATATGCTTTTTTAAGTAGTATTGCTCTTTTAACAACAGCATTTTCGCTAAACGCGCAAGAAATAGTTGAACCGGATAGCACCGGATTTAAGTTCACCGATGTTAAAGTAGCAAAAACCACTCCGGTAACCAACCAAAATAAATCGGGAACATGTTGGTGTTTTTCAGGAAATACTTTTTTTGAAAATGAAATCATCAAAAAAACAGGTAAAACAGTAAATCTTTCTGAAATGTTTGTTGTTTACTTATGTTATCATGAAAAAGCAGACCGATATATCCGTACAGATGGACAAATACATTTCGAACAAGGTGGAAGTCTACTGGACATACCTTACATTTGGAAACGTTACGGCATGGTTCCCGAAGAAGTTTATGCAGGACTTGAATACGGAGAAAAAAAGCACGACCATTATGAAATGGCTGCAGGTCTTATAGGATATATCGAAGCAATCTCTAAACGTAAAAAAAGTAAATATTCAACAGCTTGGTTAAAGAGTATCGATGGTATACTTGACGCCTATCTAGGCAAACTCCCTGAAAAATTCACCCACGAAGGTAAAGAATATACACCTGAAAGTTATGCGGCTTCATTAGGACTTGACATGAATGATTACGTAGCAATCACATCTTTCACACACCACCCATTCTATGAACCATTTGCAATGGAAGTAGCAGACAATTGGCTTTGGGGTTACTCTCACAACGTAAAAATGGAAGAAATGAAAGCTATCGTTGACAATGCCATAAAGAATGGCTACACAATAGCATGGGCAGCCGATGTAAGTGAAAAAGGTTGGCAATGGAAAAACGGTGTGGCACTAATGCCTGCCGAAAAAACAGCCGACGCACTGGAAGGTACCGAACTTGCTCGTTGGACCAAACTTTCCGAGAAAGATAGAGAAAAAGAACGTTATGAATTTCATGGCTACACTCCCGAAGTAAAAGTAACACAAGAAATGCGCCAACAATGGTTTGACAACCACGAAACAACCGACGATCATGGAATGGTCATTATAGGTTCTGCTGTTGACCAAGACGGTAACAAGTATTATAAAGTACAAAACTCATGGGATACTAACCAAATCTATAAAGGCTATATCTATGTTTCCGAAGCATATTTTTTAGCTAAAACACTAAACATACTTGTAAACAAAAAAGCAATTCCAGCCGAAATTGCCAACAAGCTTAAACTATAAACCATCCACTGAGAATAAGACTTTATAGGCAAAACAGCCTTAATACAACCAACTAGCCTGTCTTCGATTTGTTAAGACAGGCTAGTTTTTTAAATACTTCCAAATATACACTAAAAGCTAAACACCCCATTCAACCGTCTATTTATTATCAAAATATATTTATATCATTCTTTTTGATTAAAAAATTAATCAAAAAAATCTCATAAAATTTGCACAATTCAAAAATAAGTTCTACCTTTGCACTCGTTAAACGACAACAACGATTATCAATAATGATAATAAGTCGTCTGGAGAGATGGCAGAGTGGTCGATTGCGGCGGTCTTGAAAACCGTTGAAGTGAGAGCTTCCGGGGGTTCGAATCCCTCTCTCTCCGCAATAAACCTTGAAAATCAAGGATTCGC
>CAZTFX010000071.1:0-11735 GCA_964613095.1 uncultured Muribaculaceae bacterium
TCCAGATTTTTCGCAAACTTCAACTAATTTTGCATTTGCTGTTGGACTCTGCATCGTATAGATTTAACGATATTTAAGGTTGTTTATTCTCATGTTTTTGCATATTTGCATAAAATAGTATTACCTTTGCAACAAGTTAATAGACAATATTAAATAAGACAACAACAAACAACAAAAATAATATACTTGAATTTTGGTTATGAAGGGGAGACTTATCTGTGAAGATAGGTCTCTTTTTTGTGCGATAATGTTACCATTTCTTAATGTTTATATTGAATAATATGTATTTAAAAAAAGGATTTTGAGTAGAGGGAATGTATGAGTATGCAATGTGCATTTTTTAAGAATATCGATAGCGTTTTAACATTTGGATGTTGATTTTTATCTTTTTTGGTCGTGAAGACCCTATTCGTCGTATTCTCAATAGTTAAATTTCGATTTTAAGACTAGTTAAAAAATAGTGGTAGAAAAGCACGATTTAACAAGAAAACCATGAAGATTGAGGATAAAAAGTCTCTAATTACTAAGATTGGGGAGGGAAAGAGTGCCCTGATGTGAGGTATTAATGTCTGAGAACCTTTATGCGAGTGGAAACATCCATGAAAAATAAGAAAAAAGGTTTGGGGGCAAAAAGAAGAAATAAAAACAGAGAGACTATAAAACTAACATTTATTTAATAATTAATTACCAAATAATTAAACGCTTATGAAAAAACAATGTGCATTGTTTGTAGCGCTTTTCCTAGCGTTTGGTAATCCGTTATGGAGTGGTAGTGAATCCATGGGATTCAGTGCCGTAGCCCAAACAGGAAAAGTGAGTGGTGTCGTTAAAGACACAAGTGGTGAGCCGTTAATTGGTGCCTCTGTATTGGTAAAAGGTACATCCAATGGTGTATCGACCGATATCGACGGTAAGTTTACACTTAACTGTGCTCCGAATGCTACTCTTGTAATTTCTTACGTAGGTTACAAGACAAAAGAAGTGAAAGCGTCAAATGCGAATGCAGTTACTTTGGAAAGTTCAGCTGCGGCACTTGACGAGGTGGTTGTAACAGCCGAATTCGGTTTGAAGCGTGTGGCTCGTTCAATGGGTTCATCGGCTCAAAACGTTAAGGCAACCGACATCCAAGAATCAGGTCGTACCGACTTCATCACCGCCCTACAAGGTCGTGTATCCGGTATGCAGGTAACCAGCACAACAGGTGCTCCGGGTGCTTCTACCAACGTAGTATTGCGTTCGGTAACTTCAATTTCAGGTTCTAACCAACCTCTTTACGTTATCGACGGTGTTCCGATGAACAACTCTACCTTTAGCGGACAAGATGGTTTTGCTATTGCCGACGCAGCTTCTGTATCAACAATGGACTTCTCATCACGTGGTAATGACTTCAACCCTGAAGATATCGAAAGCATGACAGTGTTGAAGGGTGCAGCAGCAGCAGCTCTTTATGGTTCTGATGCATCTAACGGTGCTATCATCATCACCACAAAGAAGGGTTCTAAGGGTCGTGCTCGCGTAACTTACAACAACCAATTCTCTTGGTCAAAGGCTTACGGATGGCCTGAAATTCAAAACAAGTATTTGAACGGTCAATACGGAGCTACGAACTGGTATTACACAGCTCGTTACGGAGGTCTTAACAACGGTCGTATCAAAGAATATGACAACGTTAAGGCAGTACTTCAAACCGGTTTCTCACAACGTCACAATGTATCTCTGGAAGCAGGTGATGACAAGAAATCAATCCGTGCGTCTTATGGTTACAGCGATACCGAAGGTGTTGTAAAAACCACTGATTATAAGCGCCAAAACTTCGCTGTATCTGGTCGCGCCGAACTTAACAAGTATGTTACTTTTGACGCCAGCTTGCAATATTCTAAATCAGAGAATGATAAGGTAGGTCTTGGTACTTCAGGTCCTGTTTACCGTGCTTACACTTGGCCAACAGTTGACGATATGTCAAATTATCTGGCAGAAGACGGTGTACACATGCGTTATCCTGAATATTATACAGATACTGATATGTTGAACCCATTGTTCGGTATGTACAAGAACCTTAACCATGACGAAAGTGACCACTTTGTGTCTGCATTCAATGTAAAGGTTACTCCTTATAAGAATACATACGTAAACGCAAGCTTCGGTTGGGACGTAAGTACATCAACATACGAAGTGGGAACTCACCCATACTATCGTTCAAATAACCAAAACTATCCAACTGTAGCCGATAAGGGTGGTTCTTACAATATGGCAAAGAACAACTTGAACGATATCACATTGAACCTTATCGCAGGTTGGGATGAAACATTTGCTGAAAAGCATAATGTAGGTTTGATGGTAGGTTATCACCAATATGAAAAGGGAACAAACCGTCTATCTGCATACGGTAGTGACTTCTTGGTGACTGAATTAATGTCAATCAACAACTGTACAGCTTCTACTGTGGTAGCTAAAAAGAGAGTGACAAAACGTCGTCTACAAGCTATCTCTGGTCGTGCAACTTACGGATACAACAACATTGCATTTGCTACATTAAGTTTCCGTAACGACTGGTCTTCAACTCTTCCAAAGGACAACAATTCATTCTTCTATCCTGCAGTTGAATTGTCATTCGTTGCAAGTGAACTTGCTCCGCTACGCGACAATCTTCCTTGGTTGAACTATTTGAAACTACGCGGTTCTTGGGCACAAGTAGGTAAGGATGCAAGTCCTCTTGCCATCGACCCTGAGCTTGAAGCAACAGGTCTTACAGGTGGTGGTTACATGTACGGTTACACAGGTCCTAACCAAAACTTGAAACCTGAAATGACAACATCAACTGAAATAGGTTTCGAATTCCGTGCTGTAAACAACCGTTTGGATGGTGATTTTACTTATTTCTGGACAAAATGTGACGACCAGATTGTAGACGGATTCCGTATGTCTTACGCAACCGGTTTCGTATTGAACAACTTGAACGTAGGTTCATTCAAGACATGGGGTTGGGAAGCAGGTTTACGTTACGACGTAATCAAGACTCGCGACTGGACATGGAATGTAGGTTTGACCGGTTCTCACACATCATCTGAAGTAACATACCTTCCTGAAGGTGTTGATGAATACTATAACGCTTACACATGGGTAATGGGTAACTCACGTAACGGTATCAAGGTAGGTTATCCTATCACATCAATGACTGCTTACGATTTCCAACGCAATGATGCAGGTGAAGTTCTTATCAGCCCTACATCAGGTCTTCCTATTCTAGACACCAATGAATGGGTATATGTAGGTGACCGTGAACCAAAATTACGTTATGGTATCACAACAGCAGTTCAATACAAAGACTTCCGTCTAAGTGCATTGTTCTCAGGTGTTATGGATGCAACAATCGCTAATGCAACAGAATATACTATGTTGCAACGTGGTCAAAGCTGGTCTTCAGTTGAACAGCGTGAATCGGGTTCTAAGATCTTCACAGGTGTATTGAAAGACGGTAAAGAAAATACCGATAATAAGACTTACTCAACTATTGCTTACAACCCACGTACAGCAACATCTTACACCGGTAACGGTGCAATGGGTGACTGGGTACAAGACGGTATTCACTATGTACGTTGTCAAGAAATCCGCTTGAACTACACAGTTCCAAGTGCATTCCTTGGAAAAGTGACAAACGGTCTTATCTCACGTGCTAGCGTTTACGTAGCAGGAAATGACTTGTTTACTATCACCAATTACTCAGGTGTTAACCCTGTAGGTAACTCAATGTCGGCTGCAGCCGGTGGTTCAGGTGGTATGGGTATCGACAACTGGGGTCTTCCTAGCCCACGTTCTTTCCAATGCGGCTTAAGCGTAACATTCTAATATGTTGAACTTAAAAAAGAAGAAAACAATGAAAAAACATTCAATATTGACATTAATCTCAGCAGCATTGTTAGGCTTCGGCGCTGCAAGCTGTGATGATTATCTAGATGTTAACGAAAACATCGATGCTCCCGACTATGTCGATGGCTACTTGTATCTTGCAGGTATTCAACAACAATATAGCAATCTATACTTCGATGCTACATACGCAACTATGTCTCTTAGCCAAATGTCAACAGGTTATTCAGGAAGCTATGGTATTCACTACTATCCTGCCGGTTCTGATACAGGTGGTGCAATTTGGCGTATGGTTTATTGGCAACAAGGTATGAACCTTGAAAACATGATCAACCAATCAATTGCCGAAGAAAACTGGCATCTTGCCGGTATCGGTTTGGTTATGAAAGCTTATTCTTGGGACGTTCTTACCAAGTATCATGGTGAAGCTCCTCTTCGTCAAGCATTTGACACCAGCCTTCTTTCATTCGATTATCAATATCAAGATGAAATCTATGCAAGTGTTCGTAAATGGGCTCTTGAAGGTATTAAATATCTTGAAATGGAAGATAAGACTCTTCTAAAGAATTTTATTGCAGGTAACGACTACATCTACGGTGGTGACGTTGAAAAATGGAAGAAATTCGGATACTATGTATTGGTTCGCAATCTTGCTTCATTGACTCAAAAAGAAGATTTTAAAACTAAATACTACAATGACCTTGTAAACTATGCTGCATTGGCGTTTGCTTCAGCCGATGACGATGCTAAAGTAGCTGTTGCAGGTGGTGGTGCTGATGCTCCTTCTAGCTCATACAATAACTTCTGGGGTGTATATCGTGGTAACTTGGGTAACAGTTATTTCCAAACTGACTGGGCTGTTCAGGTTATGACAGGTACAGTGCGTGAACTTGATGAAAACTGGGATAAAGTTAAAGTCCCCGGTAGTGAATATGCTTATAAACTTATGGATAAGCAAATCATTACAGACACTTTGATTTATGAACAAGGTCACTGGGATCCACGTATTGCTATTAAGTTGACAACAACTGACGGTATATATGAATCTCCTATTGTTGATCCTGCAACAGGCGATACTATCGCTTATGAAAAAAAGATTCAAACAGATCTAGACTCAATCAAGAACTTCAACTACTATGGTGGTAATCTAGGAAGTGCTTCCGGTCCTATCGGTACAGCAGCCAACTATTATGGTGGACCTAGCGGATGGACAGTAAACACTGCTCGTTTCCATGATGGTCGTTGGTTGTTCCACAATGAAGCTCCTTATATTCTTGGTACATACGCAGAAATGATGTTCTGTCTTGCTGAAGCTCATTTCATCGCAGGAGACAAGGCTAAAGCTCTTGACGCATGGAAGAAGGGTATCAAGGGTGATATGGACTTCACTGTTAAACACTTGACAGCAGCAACACTAGAAACCGGAGGTAGCTCTTATACTTTCTACAATGGTGATAAACTTACTGCAACACAATTCCGTGGTGCTGCTAACGAATACTTGGCAGGTCCTTTCGTAGAAGGTGTTTCAGCTGATGAATTGACATTGTCACACATCATGATGCAAAAATTCGTTGCTCTTTATCCTTGGGGTTCTCTAGAAGCATGGGTTGACCAACGCAAATATCACTATGATATTGAATATACAGGTAGTTATCCGGCTCTTGGTAACGGTTGGGATTATAATACTATTTTCCAAAAACGCGACAGCGATCCTAATAAGGTATTCAAGGGTTACTACCTAGCTCCATCAGAAGCTCGTGGTACCTCATATAATACAAACAATGGTGGTTCTCCATGTTATCGTATCCGCCCACGTTACAACTCTGAGTATGTATGGAACGAACATAAGTTAGCGGTATTGAAACCAATTGCAGGTACAGCTGCTAACTATCAATGTTCAATGCCTTGGTTCTGTTATCCAGGTGACCAACCGGGTGCTCCTGTATACACTGAAACTGCTGAATAATGTTTAACTAATTAAACAATTAAGAAAATATGAAATCAATTAAATATTTATTACTTGGTTTGGCAGTAGGCTTAATGGCTACGTCTTGTGAAAAGCGTACAGTTGAGTTCGACTGGTCTGAATCTACAGGAAAAGTTTCTTATCAAGTATTCAATATGAACTTGATGAAAAACAATAGTGCAAATGCTGTTAAGTATTTGTGCGTTGGAGATAAGGAATATGCGAACACCCACTCTGCTATACTTTCTCCATACAACTTTGCGCCATCGGGTGCTGTGGGTACATTCTACACTTGTGACCCATGTTCTTCAATGACTATTTCAATGAGAACAGAAACTAGTGATCCTCAATTTGACCCTAGTACAGGTGGTCCTGTTTTGGATGAAAATGGTGATCCTGTGATCCTATATGAAGAAACCGAAGTTTATAATAACGTAGTTGAACACAATTTTGAAGCAGACAAAAAGTATCAAATCTTTGTGTATGATTACACCAAAGCACCTGTTGTAATCGATGAACCGGGTGCTCCTGTTCAAGAACTTGATATGGACTCACTAGGAAACAGTACACAATCAGGATGGCGTCTATATAACTTTATGTTTGAACAAGATGGTACTCCAACTCCGGCTGTTATCAAGGTAGGTGCCAAATACAAGAAAGGCGAAACAGAATACTACGAAGAAACCGAATGGATTGAATTTGGGAAAGCTTCGGAATGGTTTACTGTATTTGTAGATCGTACAGACTCATACGGTAGTGGTTTGAACACCTCTGGTTATAGTCGTGTTTGGTGTGACGTATTGATTTCTTACGACGGTGGTGCAACATCGGAAGTTCTAATCAAAGATGACTATTGGACAACTTACATCGGTCGTGCTTACTACTTCATCCTAAGAGGTGACAAAGGTGGCAAGACTGTAGCCAATGAATTGATACGTTTCACTGCTCTATAATCCTTAAATCTCAAAATAAAATGAGATAATCTCAAGCCTTGCATTTATGTGCAAGGCTTTTTTATTTTTGAGAATTATCATTTTGGGGTTCTTTAATTTACGGCAAATTATTTATTATACTGCGAAATAGTTTAACTATATAGCCACACAAATAATTGAGGGGAGCATAAAACGGCAAAAATCCCTCAATGAGTGCTTTTTTTGTAAAAATTCTCCCTCATTGAGGGATTTTTCCTATATTTGCATTTATAAAATCGCAATTTTGAAAACTGCGGTTTCAATACCACCGTTTAATATCCATTCTATAATATATTACGTTATGATTGACATTTCTTTATTTTCCTATATGAATGAAATACTGGACAAAACACCTATTCAATTCGTCAGGTATAAGTATTCTCAAATATCTTGGCAGAGTCGCCTTGTAGGTATAGTAGGTCCACGTGGAGTAGGAAAATCAACGATGATACAGCAACACATATTAAAAAATAAGGAAAATGGGTTACATTTATATGTGTCGGCTGATAATATGTACTTTACAACACATAGTTTTATTGAACTGGCTGATGAATTTGTTAAAGAAGGAGGTACAAACTTATATATAGATGAAGTGCATAAATATAAAGGTTGGTCAAGAGAGTTAAAACAAATATACGATGTTCATCCAGCCTTAAAAGTTGTTTTTACCGGCTCTTCGGTATTGGATATACAAAAAGGAGAGGCTGACTTGAGTCGTCGTGCATTAGTCTATACTATGCAAGGATTATCATTCCGGGAATATTTGGAAATGTTTCAAAATATAAAATCTAAGGTTTATTCATTGGAAGAGATTCTGTCTAATAAAGTTAAAATAGCAGAACTACCTCACCCTCTTCCTTTTTTTAGGGAATATCTTAAAAAAGGATATTATCCATTTTCACAAGAAGATGGTTTTGAATTGAGAATGGAACAAGTCATATCACAAACTGTTGAAACGGATATACCTCAATATGCCGATATGAAGGCTTCTACAGCGAGAAAACTTAAGCAAATGCTATCGGTGGTATCAAAACTTGCTCCATATAAACCAAATGCAAAAAATCTTGCAACAGAAATCGGTGTGAGTAAAAATAATGTACCCGATTATTTGGTATATCTGGAAAAAGCAGGGATGATAGGACAATTACGAGATAATACCGGAGGGTTACGTGGATTAGGTAAAGTAGAAAAAGTGTATCTAGATAATCCGAATTTAATGAATGTTTTAGCCGGAGGTAATCCGGATATCGGAAATATACGTGAAACTTTCTTTTATAATCAAATGCGAGTAAATAATGATGTAATATCATCTAAAGAGTCGGATTTTAAGATAGATAGTTATACTTTTGAAATAGGAGGAAAGAAAAAAGGTAAAAAACAGATAGAAAATATTCCCGGAGGTATCGTTGTGAGAGATGATATAGAGGCAGGACATGGCATTTATATTCCATTGTGGAATTTCGGAATGAATTATTAAAAAAATTTGATGATTGAATGCAACTTTTTAGGCAGTTAGCTCGTCTAATAATAGAGCTAACTGCATATTTTTATACTTTTAACGATGAATAAGGTATTTATTGAGGGATTTTCACTAATTTTGGCAAAAATAAATTTATAATATTAGGGTTATCAGATTGTTTTTTACCGTTTTAAAGAGAGAATTTTACACATTATAATATATTTACAAGATGAAAAAGTTTTTTAATTTTCTACTCTTTGCTGTGGCGTTGATGGGTGCAACCATGACAGCCAATGCGCAAATGCCGCAGATTCCGGCAGCACCGGTGGATTCAGCCGTGCGAGTAGGCAAACTTGACAACGGATTAACTTATTACATCCGTCACAATGAATTTCCTAAGAACCAAGTGGACTTCCACATTGCTCAAAAGGTGGGTTCAGTTCAAGAAGAAGAAGCTCAACGTGGTCTTGCTCACTTCCTTGAACACATGTGCTTTAACGGAACAAAAAATTTCCCGGGTAATCAAATCGTGACTTGGCTTGAGTCCAAAGGTATTAAATTCGGTGCCGACTTGAATGCTTATACATCAACCGACCGCACTGTGTATCGCATTACAAGTGTTCCTACCCAAAACGAAAACGTGATAGACTCTTGTATGTTGATTCTTCACGATTGGGCTAATGCTCTTCTTTTGGAAGACTCTGAAATTGATAAGGAACGTGGGGTAATTCACGAAGAATGGCGTCTAGGCAATGCCATCACTCGCATGATTGAAAAGCATGGTCCTACAATCTATCCGGGTAGCAAATATGGAGAACGCCTTCCTATTGGTCTTATCGACGTTATCGATAATTTCAAGTATAACGAATTGCGTGATTATTACTACAAGTGGTATCGTCCTGATTTACAAGGTATCGTAGTGGTGGGTGACATTGATGTTGACCAAATGGAAGCAAAAATCAAGAATCTTTTCGGTCCTATCAAAATGCCCGAAAATCCTGCTCCATTCGAATATTTCCCTGTACCGGACAACGACCAACCTATTTTCGTGAGCTATGCCGATAAAGAAATGCCTGCCGAACTCGTTTGGGCGTTTGTGAAATATGATATTTTGCCTCGTGAACTTCGTAATACCGACGCACAATATATGAATGAATATTTGTTTGGAGTTGCCGACATTATGTTAGGTCAACGTCTTGACGAAATTTCAATGAAACCGGGTGCACCTTTCGGTAGTGCAGGCGGTGGTTTTGGTGAATTCCTTTTATCTAACTATAAGGGAGCTCTTTCTGTTCAGGCTTATGTAAATGATAAGGGCGGAAAAGCAGCTTTGCAAGCCGTTCTAACCGAACTTAAGCGTGTTGCCGAACATGGTTTCACTGCAGCCGAATATGACCGCGCACGTAATGAATATCTAAGCCGTCTAGAAAAGGCTTATACCAATCGTGACAAACAAAAGAATGACAATTACGCACAATCTTATATTGCAAACTTCCTAGATAACACTCCTATAAGCGGTATAGCCTATGAGTATGAGAAAATCAAGCAAGATGCTCCAATGCTTCCGGTTGAGGCTATCAATCAAACAATGAAACAGTTGATTGACTTGAACGGTAAGAATCTAGTAGTACTTACTCTTGGACCTATCAAAGAAGGTGTAACACTGATGACTGAAGCTGAAATGCTTGCTGCTGCTAAGGAAGTACAAGCTACTCCTACAGAAAAACCTGCTGAAGAAGCTACTAACCTTACTCTAATGAGTGAAATGCCAAAGGCAGGTTCTATCGTTAAAGAGGCTCCTGCTAAATTCGGCTTCACTCAATGGACTTTATCCAATGGCGTGAAAGTTTATGTTAAGAAGACCGATTTTAAAAATGACGAAGTAGCTCTATCAGCATTCAGTTGGGGTGGTGAATCTCTTTATGGAGCCGAAGACCACGCCAATATTTCGGTTTACAACCAATTGTGGAGCATGAACGGAGTAGATCAATTGTCTTATAACGACCTTAATAAGTTCTTGAGTGGAAAACAAGCTTCTGTTTCATTCAATATTGGCAACCACAACGAATTCATTACAGGTCGCACTACTCCTAAAGACCTTGAAACAATGTTGCAACTTCTTTATGCAAGCATTGTTAAACCTCGCAACGACAAGGAAGGTTTTGACGTAGTGAAACAGATGATGATAGGTGCGCTAAAGAATCAAGTAAATTCTCCTAACTATGTATTCCAAGATTCTTTAACTCGTTTCATTTACAACAACAATCCAAAGGCAGCTATCATGAGTCCTGCATTGATTGAAAAGATGGATTATGCGCGTACACTACAAATTCACAATGAACGCTTCGGTAATGCAGCTGAATTTGACTTCGTAATCATAGGTAACTTTGATGAAGCTCAATTAAAACAATATGTAGCTCAATATATCGCTTCACTTCCTGCTAAGAAAGCTAAGAAAGAAGTTGCAGCAGATGATAATCTGGATGTAAAGCAAGGTGATGTTTACGGCGAATTTGAACATGCAACCGAAAACAACCAAGCAATGTATGCTGCCGTTTGGGAAACAAATACTATTCCATACAATGCTGAAAACGTAATTAAAACAAGCATTGTAGGACAATTGATGTCAACCAATTTAACTAACAGCGTACGCGAAGATGAAGGTGCTGCTTACAGTCCTCACGCTTATGGCAGTTTGAACTATGGTTTCGAACCAACGGCTGTTATTCAAGCTGCATTCGGAATCGATGCCGGTAAAAAAGAGAAAGTGTGCGAGCTTACCACAAAGGCGCTTACCGACCTTTCTACTGCTGTTAAGGCAGACGAACTTAATAAGGTTAAGGAATATATGTTGAAAGCAATAGACCAAAACGAGCATGAAAATCGTTATTGGACAGGTGTAATGCAAACATACTTGTTGCTTAACGTTGACCGTAATGCCGGCTATCGTGACATCGTGAATGGTCTTACTCCGGAATCGGTTCAAGAATTCGTAAAACTTATTCTTAAACCGGGTAATCGCATTCAATACTTGATGTTGCCGCCTGCAAAATAATAAATTCAGAATGATTGGCAATTCTCTTGCCAAGTTTTTGAAAATTTCATAGGCTGTACCCTTTCGAGGGTGCAGCTTTTTTGTCGTAAAAAGGTCTTTAAAACTAGTAAAAAAGTTCCATAACTTAAAAACTAGTTAAAGAACATTAAAACAATAACATTTTTTATCATCAAGCATTGCAGAAATAAAAATGTGTAGTAACTTTGCTACGTGTTTTTCATGGTATTAGATTTAAGGTTAATTAAGGTTGGTTGTCGTGAGATAACCAATTTTTTTGTATTTATACCCCCCCTATCCGGGGTCAACGGATAATATTCTATCAAAACAAAAAAGGTTCTCGACGAAAATCATCAAGAACCTTTTTCTTTTGAGCGGAAGACGAGGCTCAAACTCGCGACCCTCAGCTTGGAAGGCTGATGC
>CAZTFX010000072.1:0-11557 GCA_964613095.1 uncultured Muribaculaceae bacterium
GGAATTTTGCTTGTTTCTAAATCGTTACCTGTCGTAAATTCAAATTCTGTAAATCGTTTATTCTCAGCGAGAAAGAAGAAACACTATGACTCTTTTAGTGGAAGGTTATTTTCTTCTTAATCCCAGCCCCGGCAATCCATTGTTTGAGTGGGTAGTGTGTCATTGCACGGGTGAGTCCTTTGAATACCAATCCTTTGCCCCATTCGCCACATAGCTCCAATGCTTCGTGGCTGATGGGCAGTGTCGCTTCTGTCTCGGTTTTCTCGGTACAGATGCGGATATAGTAGCCTTGGTCGGGTCCCATCTCAAAGTCACTCCACTGCAATTTGAGTATATCGCTGATGCGAAGTCCTGTCATACAGGCAAAGAGCGATGCCTGCTTCAATACAGGAATACGGCAAGGGGTAGCTGCAAGCAGCTTTACCTCATCAAGTGTCAGGTACTCTTTTTTGACCTCTTTCCACTCAATCTTTTCGAGGAAGTCGTTGATATTCTCTCGTAGCATATTCTCTTTGTAGGCAATCTTCAACAAGGCTCGGAATGTTGAGTAGTAGCCAGCAGCTGAATTTCTTGAAAAACTTCAACAAGAAATCAACCAACTATGACACCACCAAAGATAGAGAATTCTGCGTAGGCAACAAATAAATCATATTTTTTTATTGCCCTACTTCTATTGAATAATAAAATCTGTGTTAAAACCCATAGAGATCACCATATCCGTTTCGTAGTGCAGACATAATATTTGATTCTTCATCTATTACAGAAGAATCTCTAAATTTTCTATTTTCTTTACCATCGGTTTCCAAAGTCTTGATCTCGATCTCTAATTGTTGCTCTTTTGTTAACTTTCTCCAATTAATATACCAGTCATATAGTTTTAAGAAGTTGGTTTCGCTATAGAAGTCTACTTTGGGTTTTGTGATGGAATTTTCGTTCTCATTTATGTAATTGAAGAACTGTATTTTTACTAGTTGTCCCATTTTGTCAATATTAATAGAATTCTTTAGAAAGAGATTTTTAAGAAGCATTTTTTGATCAGTTACTTTCTTATTTAGAATTTCCAATTCCTTCATTTCTGTAGATTGAAAGTATTCTTTTATAAAAGAGAAATCAGCTTCAGATACATTGTCATTTGCCTGAAGTTCGGGGAGTCTCAAAAATCTCATTTCTTGATTTAGAGATGTTAAACCGATATTAAGTTCTCGTAAAATTTGTATAACTCTCATGTCTAATAATATTTTTATCTTTAATTATCTACTGTTGTTTACAACAAATTACTTTCCGATGCAGAAGCGGGAGAAGATGGAGCCGAGGATTTCGTCGGTGCTGATTTCGCCGGTAATTTCGCCAAGATAGTGCATACACTCGCGAATGTCTTGGCTTACGAAGTCTCCACTTATGTCCATTTGTAATCCGTCAATAGCTCTGGTTATAGCTTCGCTTGCGCGCGTTAGGGCTTCGTAGTGGCGTGCGTTGGTCACAATCACTTCGTTGGCATTGTCTGTGTCGGGAAGTGCTGCGCATTTTACCAAAGTGTTCTCCAAATCGTTCATACCGAGTACGTTTTTAGCCGAAATGTATGCTATTGTACAACGTTTGTCCACGAGGCTTTGCATAAATTCTGTTATTTCGTGCTTGCGAGTATCATCGAGGGTGTCAATTTTATTAACAATAGTTATAAGAGTTTTGCCTTCACTGTCGGAGAGAATACGTTGGCTTAGTTCTGTTATTTTCTCGAAAGGAGTGTTTGCATCTATCACCCACAGTACGATTTGTGCCTCGTTTAGCTTCTTGAAAGTACGTTCAATACCCATCGATTCGATGGTGTCATCGGTTTCTCGTATTCCTGCTGTGTCAATGAATCTAAACAATGTACCGCCTATGGTTATTGTGTCTTCTATCACGTCGCGTGTGGTGCCGTGTATGTCGCTCACCAAAGCTCTTTCATCTCGTAGAAGATAATTAAGCAGTGTAGATTTACCGGCATTGGTTTCGCCCACAATGGCACAAGGAATGCCGTTTTTTATGGCGTTCCCCATAGCAAAAGAGCCTGCAAGGCTGTCTACTTTTTCTTTGATGTGTGTTGCAAGTTCAAGTAGGCGTGTACGGTCGGCAAACTCTACATCTTCTTCGGTGAAATCGAGTTCCAATTCAATAAGAGAAACGAATTCTAGCAGTTTTTCTCTCAGTGTAGAAAGTTCTAGGCTGAAAGCTCCTCGCATTTGGTTGAGTGCAATGCGATGCGCTGCGCGTGATGATGAGGCTATTAGGTCGGCAACGGCTTCGGCTTGCGATAGGTCCATGCGTCCGTTAGTGTAAGCTCTTCTAGTAAACTCACCCCCTTCGGCTGGACGGCAACCGCATGCTATCAGCGTGTTTACTATTTGTTGCTGTATCCATGTAGAACCATGACATGCTATCTCAATCACGTCTTCGCCTGTGAATGAGTGTGGATTGCGGAAAAAAGTAAGCACCACTTCGTCAAGAATTGAATTGTTTATGTCAATGATACGCCCGAAATGAGCCGTATGGCTTTTCATTGTTGAAATATCGGCTCCTCGCCAACATTTAGTTACACATTCAATCGCTTGTTTGCCACTTACTCTTATTACAGCTATTCCTCCAACTCCGGGAGCTGTAGAAATAGCGCAAATTGTATCTTCAAGTTGATTAATCATGCCGATTCTAATTTATTATTTTGCAAAAATACACAGAATTCGGTGAAAATAGATTACTTTTGTAAGTATAAAAATAGTAAGATCTGTAAAATATAGCCTTATGAGTGAAATTTTCATAATAGTTGGATTAATATTGCTCAATGGAGCATTTTCTATGGCTGAGATATCTCTTATATCGGCAAGAAAATCCAATTTAGCTACGGCGGCCAAGCGAGGTAACCGTGCGGCACAGGTTGCATTAAAACTTCGAGAAGAACCCGATAGGTTTCTGTCAACGGTTCAAATAGGAATCACTTTAATAGGAATTCTCACCGGTATTTATTCCGGCAATAAAATAGCGATTATTTTTTCAGAATGGCTTGCCGGTATGGGAATAAATGCAGGCTATGCATCGGAAATAGCACAAATTCTTATAGTGGTGATAGTTACATATTTGACTTTAGTGTTTGGCGAATTGCTTCCTAAACGTATAGGCATGAGTAATGCAGAAAGTGTCGCAATGCTTGTGGCTCGTCCTATGAAATGGATCTCTATGATTGCAGCTCCTTTTGTGTGGTTGTTATCGCGGAGTACAGCCGCTTTATTTACACTTTTAGGTTTGAAAGAAAAAACAAGTAAAGTAACCGAAGATGAAATCATTTCAATAGTAAACGAAGGAAAAGAAGATGGAGCTGTACAGGAAGTTGAGCAGGATATAGTGGAACGAGTTTTTCTCATAGGAGATTTGAAAATCGATAATGACACATCGTCGTGAATTTATATGGCTTGAGGCAAGTATGACAGCACAAGAGGTGCGAAATGTTCTTAAACAAGATTTGTATGAACTCTATCCTGTTGTAGATGGTAATCTGGATAACATTTTAGGTGTGGTCACATTGAAAGATTTGGTTTTAACACTTAATCGTCCCGACTTTTCATTAAAACATATTGTACAAGAACCTAAATATTTCTATTGCAATATGGATGTGTATAAGGTACTTGAGAGAATGAAAGAAGAAGGGGTGAGTCGTGGGCTTGTGTGTGACGAGTTCGGTTCGTGTGTAGGAATTGTTACTCTTAAAGATATGATGATGGCACTTGTTGGAACCGTAAATGACGGCGAAACAGAACCTCAAAACATCGTAAAGCGAAAAGGTAAGGAGGAATGGATTGTGGACGGACAATGTGCAATACACGATTTTCTTATGTATTTCGATAGCGAAGATTTATATGAAAATGAAGACTATACAACGGTAGCGGGACTTTGTCTAGCTCAATTGAATCATATACCGCATGTTGGTGAAAGTTTTAAGTGGCACATGTTCACATTTGAGGTGAGTGATATGGATGGAGTTAGAATTGATAAATTCATTGTATCTTTTTGTGATAAAGATTAAGAATTCATTTTTATGGTGGTTTATAATACCGGTTTACTAAATCTATAAATAAAGCCCTCTTTCTTGAAGGCTTTATTGTGTTGAAAGTTTAATATGAACTGCCGAAGGAAAGTGTGGTATAGTATCGTCCACTCTCAGGATAAAACTCTAAAGTTACCATTCCTTGACTGTTTCCGCCATACCATATACATTCATATCCGCCACCGACAAGTGTTCGCATACTGATGGGACTACCGTAGGTATTTCTTAAAGTTAGATATACACTATTGTATCGATTTGTATCGTAGTGACGACTCGAATAAACAAATTGGGCATTTGCGAGACGTCCTGAGACATAGTTAAGCATAACATCATCCCAATTATAATTATATTGAGGTACATTTCTCAGATATATAATATCATCAGTATATCCGTCTATTGTAAAATTTTGACTATAAAGATAATCAAGCGTTGCATTGTAAATACATCCAAATGTAAGTCCTAAAATTCCATTGATTATAGGTGCGTTATGGTTAGGTCTCCAGTGTGGAGGTGGTGCTATGTGAGGAATCGGACGATATTTGGGGCGGTGTGGACGTGCCGGAGGAGCCATGTAACCATTCCATTTCGGATGATGGTTGTAATGATTACTATGGTGTGGCTTGGAGTGTGGTTGTTGTTTGTGGTGTCCCAAAAAGTTTCCTTTGTTTGGCTTTTGGTGTCCTTGATTGTACCTGTTGTCACTTGGGCGACCATGGTTATCATTTGGTCGTTGGTTGTTTGGCTTTTTATTTATATTTGGTTGTTTCTTATTGTTATTACGATTTATATTGCTATGATTATTGGAACTTGGACGACGTCCTTGATTACTGCGACTATTGGTACGGCTCTCGTTACGTTGTTCTGAACGAGTAGCACTTCTTCTGTTGGTTTGAGCTTCTATCGGTAGGGAAATGAATATTGATAGAGCTATTGCTGTACCTGTAATAATGCCGGTTAAATTAAAATTTCTCATAATGTTACTATTTAATGATTAGTAAACGTTGTTTTGTGAATAAGACGGTATAATATGTATAAAGTTTAACTGTAGGTTGTGAAAATACCTAAAAATAGGAAATATTTCCATTTTAACAGTACTTTCTTTGTTATTATATTGTAATATATGTGGAGAAAAACTTTGATTCTTGAATATAATACAAGTATTTTAATGGAAATTAAAATTTGAATGGATTCTTAAGATTTGTATAAGATTTTGCGTATCTTCGCAGTATATTAGGTATATAAGTATATTTATGGAAAATAAAATTATTGCAATAAGTTCTTTAGATACGATAAAAGAAGCGGCACATGAATTTATTTCAGTGATGAGTGATTATACCGTTTTTGCTTTTAATGGAGAAATGGGGGCGGGTAAAACGACTTTTATCAAGGCTTTGTGTGAAGAACTAGGGGTGAATGATATAACAAATTCACCATCCTTTGCTATTATAAATGAATATCGCAGTGACACAACGGCTGAATTAATATATCATTTTGATTGCTATCGCCTTGAAAATGAAGCTGAAGCCGAAGAAATCGGAGTAGAGGACTATTTTTATAGCGGCGCGCTTTGTTTTATTGAATGGTCTGAACGTGTAGTTGATTTGTTACCTGATGATACAGTTGAGGTAGATGTGGTGGAACAAGAAGATGGAAGTCGAACTGTTACTCTCAAATATCCGGAAGATTAATGCCAAGATATATACTTGTACATAGTACGACATCAACCAACTCATATTTAAGCAAGATGGCTATGATGTTGCCAGGAGGGACGGTGATATATACACCGGAACAAACTGCAGGTCGTGGTCAACGAGGAAATTCGTGGGAATCGGAAGCAGGAAAAAATGTGATTTTTTCAATGCTTTTAAAGACTCCGGCTGTTCCTGTATCAAATCAATTTTATATCAGTGAAGCCGTTTCGCTTGCAGTTGTTGAGGTGTTGTCGCAGTATGCAGATGGTTTTACTATAAAATGGCCTAATGATATCTATTATAAGGACCTTAAGATATGTGGAATGCTTATTGAACATTCTATAATGGGAATGTCTATCAATTATTCTATTTTAGGAGTAGGAATAAATGTAAATCAAAAAAAATTCTTGAGTGATGCGCCTAATCCGGTGTCTCTTATACAGATTCTAGGATATGAAACTTCTATTCAGGAAGTTTTACATAAAGTATGTGAAGAAATAGAACGTAGATGTTCATTTGAAACTTATAACGATACCTCTTTTGAAGCGTTACATAAAGAATATTTATCTCGATTATATCGAAAAGATGGAGAATTGCATAAATTTGAATTACCTGATGGAACTGTCTTTTTGGCTAAGATTGCCGATGTGGAATCTTCAGGTATGCTTATGCTTGAACGAGAGAATAGCGTGATAGAACGATATGCGTTTAAGGAAGTGGGATTTGTATTATAATGATAATTAATAACAACAATTAATAAGATGAGAACGAAACTAACAATTATGCTTGTTGCACTGGTATGCTTTTCGGCAATAGGTGTGGCTCAAAACAAAAAAATGGTGCGTCCTGCAGCATTGAAACCTGGTGATAAAATTGCTATATTAAGTATGGCGAGTGTTCCTAGTGCAAAATATGCTAAAGCGGGAATGAAAGTGTTGAAAGAATGGGGATATACACCAGTTCTTGGACCAAATGTGAGTGCAAAACATGGTTCTTTTGCCGGTACTCCGGAACAACGTAAAGAAGATATACTCTGGGCTTTGCGTAATCCTGAAATCAAAGCTATTATGAGTACTCGTGGTGGATACGGCTCAATTCAACAGCTTCAAGAGATTCCTCTTGACACATTGGCAAAATATCCTAAATGGATTATCGGATATAGTGATATTACATCGGTACACTCTGCTATGGTAAATGCAGGTGTGATGAGTATTCATGCTCACATGTGCGGATATTTGTATGAAAGAGAAGTAGATAAGCTGTTTAGTGATAATCCAAACAAACCGGATTCATGCAGTTTGGCTCTTCGTAATATTCTTGCCGGAGGTGTTCCTAAGTATGAAGTAGCGGGACATAAATACAATCATTATGGAAAGGCTACCGGTATGTTGGTAGGTGGAAATTTATCGGTTTTCTGTGGAATGATTGGCTCGGAATATGATTTCTTGAAAAATGACAATATTATTCTTTTCATTGAGGATGTGAGTGAAAATACTTCAAGTGTTAACCGCATGATTCAACAAATGAAGATACTTGGGGTTCTTGATAAGGTAAAAGGTATAATTGTGGGTCAATTTACCGATTATAGTCCTAATAGTGATTTCAAGAAGATGGAGGATATGCTAAATGAAGAACTAAAGGGATATAATATTCCTATCGCATTCAATTTCCCTGTGGGACACGTAGATGAAAACTATCCGATGATTGAGGGGGCAACTGTCACCCTAGAAGTAAAGAAAAAAGGAACAACCCTCACTTTCGAGAAATAAACAGTTAATTAACCAAGGAAAGTAGAGCTAAATTAACAATTGAAAAGTTAATTTAAGGATGTTTTTAACATAAGCTATTGCGGAGAATAACAAACTGTATTACATTTGCAATGTTTTTCATAAGCATTAGATTTATATTTTAAGGTTAATTATTTAGGTTTAAATGACCGGTTCGTGATGAATCGGTCTTTTTTTGTTATAACCACGCCTAAATATCAGGTTTTTTCTGTAATTTCGCAATTATAATAGATTAGACATAAGGATTATAAATACTTTTTAGGATGTATGGATTTTTATGTCTTTTGAAAAAAAGTTTTTATGATAAAGTTCAACAGCGATTATATGGAGGGGGCGCATCCTGCCATATTAAAACGACTTTCTGAGATTAATTTTGATAAAAATACGGGTTACGGACATGATGATTATTGTGCTTCGGCTCGTGAGAAGATAGCAAGAGCATGTAATGCTCCCGATGCAAGAATACACTTTCTTGTGGGTGGAACACAAACCAATGCCATTGTAATTGATTCCATTTTACGACATAATGAAGGTGTGATTTCTCCAGAAACAGGACATATTTTTTTGCACGAAGCCGGAGCCATTGAGGCATGCGGACATCGAGTACTTCCTATGGATTGTAAGGAAGGCAAAATATCGGCTATGGCATTGGCTCAGTATTTAAAGGAAGCCACATCCGATGCATACGGAGAAGAACATGTTGTTGTACCGAAAATGGTGTATATATCCAATCCTACTGAGTATGGAACGATATATACACTATCCGAACTTTATGATATAAGGAAAGTATGTAATAAATATAATCAAATGCTTTATATCGATGGTGCACGTTTGGGCTATGCACTTACGGCTCCCGATAATGATGTAACTTTACCCGATATGGCTCGTCTATGTGACGCATTCTATATTGGAGGAACCAAGGTTGGTGCATTGTTTGGTGAAGCTGTTGTAATCCTTAATAAGGATATTCACATGACACGCGGTTCTATAAAGAATCGTGGGGGATTACTAGCCAAAGGGTGGTTACTCGGAGTTCAATTTGATACATTGTTTACAGATGATTTATATCTGAAAATAGCAAAAAATGGGGTGGATCAGGCTATGCGTTTGCGTAAAGCGATAGAAGAAAAGGGATATCCTATATACCTTGATTCAACAACCAATCAACAGTTTGTTGTATTTGAAGATTCTAAAGTGGCGGAACTTGCAAAGCATGTAGGTTTTAATTTTATAGAGAAAGTGGGAGCCAATCACTCTGTGATACGTTTTGCTACAAGTTGGGCTACCACCGACGAACAAGTAGATGAATTGATAAGTTATTTATAATTCATGAAAAAAATATTCAAGTTAGTATTGGCATTGATGATAGGCGTCCTCATCGGTATGGGCGGTTCAATCTTGTGTATCGGATTGTTTTCTGATATGTCGATGGCTGAATTTATCGCGAAGCTAAAAGATATTGCTGTACTGGAACTGATAGGTGTTGTGGTATTCAGCTTGTTTTCGGCTTTTGTTAGTGTTTTTTTGCAGATTATTATTCATGAAGCGGGACACTTGGTGACAGGCTTGTTTTCGGGATATAAATTTGTGTCGTTCCGTATATTTAATTATACCATTTTAAAAACATTCGGCGGGCTTAAGATTAAGAAGTTCAGTATAGCTGGAACCGGTGGTCAATGTTTAATGACTCCTCCCGATTGCCCTATTGAAGACTTGAAATACGTGTGGTATAATTTAGGGGGAGTACTGTTTAATATATTGTTTAGTGCTGTTGCTATAATATTGTGGTGGGATGTTGTGAAGAATGAGTTTGTGAACATATTTTTGATGTTGTTTGCTTTGATTGGAGTACTGCTTGCATTGATGAATGGTATTCCGCTGAAACTTTTTATTTCCAATGATGGAATGAATTTGAAAAGATTATATAGCAGTATTGAAGCACGTAGAATATTCGCAAATTCATTAAAAGTGAATTCTATGATACAAGATGGCAAGAGACCTAAAGAAATGCCTGAAGAATGTTTTTGGCTTGCCGATGAAATCAATTTCAATGATTATTTTGCTATGCAACAATACAACTTCGTGGCAGGACTTTATCTGGACAAGGAACAATATGATGAAGCTTACAACATGTATGATGAGATTATAGCTCATAAGGATGAAATCCTGGAATTATTTTATGTTGAGGCTGTATGCGAATTTGTGTACTTGTCACTATTGAGAGGTGATAAGGACAAAGCCGTAGAGTTCCTTGATGATAAAGTGAAAACATATATTGAACAATATGGTAAGGTGATGAGCAGTAAATTGCGTGTGCAATGTGCAATGTCATTACTTAAAGATGGCGATAAGGCTAAGGCTCTTGAAGTATATCGTGAACTATATAATAAGCGAAATGACTATCTTATGCAAGGCGAAGTACTTATGGATTTGGCTCTCATTGAATCAATGTTCAAGCAGAACGGAGTAGAATATGAAAAATAAAAACGTAGTTGTGTATTGTTCTTCTCGTGAGAAGTTGCCACAAGAATATAAAGATTGTGCCGTTACACTAGGCGAGTGGATAGGCAAGAACGGACATAATCTTGTTTATGGTGGAGTGCATGCCGGGTTAATGCGTATAACGGCTCAAGCTGTTCATGGCAATGGTGGACGTGTGATAGGTGTAGTTCCTAAAATGTTTCTTTATCGTCGGTCCGAACTAAATGACGAGATTATAACAACCGAAGATTTGAATGATAGAAAGGCTCGTATGATTGAGATGGGTGACGTGTATGTAGTGTTACCCGGAGGTATCGGTACTTTGGACGAATTGCTTGCTACGTTGTCGCACAACCTGTCGGCAGGAAATTATAAGAAACTTATAATCGTTAATATGGATGGTGTTTTTGATTGTCAAATAAAGCAAATAGCAGTCACGGCAGTTTCGCCATTTGCTCATGGCGATATAATGAAACGAATTGTTGAGGTGAAAACAGTTCAAGATATGTTAAAAGAATTGGAAATAGAAACAGAATCAATTGTAAAATAATTATGAAAGTATATACTAAAGGCGGTGACACGGGAACAACTTCACTTGTCGGTGGAAAACGCATAAAAAAGTTTGGTGTACGAATTGAGGCTTACGGAACGGTTGATGAAGTAAACTCATGTGTGGGTATGCTTGCTACATCTGTAAAATCTGCTCATGAAGAATGGGCAACATTCTTGATAACGGTACAAAACAAGTTGTTTAATATAGGGTGCTATCTTGCAACCGATAATCCTGAAAATAAGGAGACTGTGCCATTTGGTTTAAATGAAGACGATGTACAGAAACTGGAATCAGCAATAGATGAAATACAGTCAAATCTACCTCCATTGAATAATTTTGTTTTGCCCGGAGGGTCGATGGAAGCCTCACTTGCCGATTTGTGTCGCACTACGACCCGTCGTGCTGAACGACGAGTGGTAGAACTTGCCGAAGAAAGTTATATTTCCCCTCTTATTATAAAATATTTGAATCGATTAAGTGACTTTTTCTTCGTTTTTGCAAGATTTAACAATATTGAAAGACAAATTCCTGAAAATTTATGGAATAAGGAGTGCTAACTATCTAAATATTCCGTACTTTTGCGCAAAATTTCTAAGAGCCTGATTTTATGGCTAAAGAAAATATAGAAAATACGGAAATTAACATTAAAAAGAATAGCTATGTATTGGACACTAGAACTAGCAACTAAACTAGAAGATGCACCATGGCCTGCAACAAAGGAAGAGCTTATTGATTATGCTATGCGCTCGGGTGCACCGCTTGAAGTGATTGAAAATCTTCAAGAAATGGAAGATGAAGGCGAAACATATGAATGTATAGAGGATATTTGGCCTGATTATCCAAGCAAAGATGACTTTTTCTTCGACGAAGAGGAATATTAATGCGTGATGATTTTGTAAACTGCTGAAAATCAACAAGAGGCTGTCTAACAACGAAAGTTTGGCAGTCTCTTTTTTTTTTACAAAAATTG
>CAZTFX010000073.1:0-11069 GCA_964613095.1 uncultured Muribaculaceae bacterium
TTCAGACTTACAAAGATATATGCTTAGACACATACTTTTGCTACTGAGCCATTTTATTCACACTCACAAATCAATAAATAAAAAAAAGCCGTCATTCAACGGCTTTTCTGTGATCCGGTTGGGATTCGAACCCAAGACCCACAGCTTAGAAGGCTGTTGCTCTATCCAGCTGAGCTACCGAACCATCATTTTATCATATTTTAAGCTATCTGCTCAAAATCGAATGCAAAAGTAATGCTTTTTACCGAATTTCCCAAATTTTACAACAAACAAGTTTTGTTGTCTATTCTTTTTACCAATTCTTTTTAACGATTTTGCTATCTTTTTCTATTTTTATTTGTTTGCCAAATCGTTTTTTAGCAGGCTTTACATTTTCAACTTTTTTATTATTCAATTCTATTTTCTTAGATTTCTCCGATGACTTTAACTCTTTAAACTTATCGTTATCTTCTTTCTTTTCTTTTGTTCCTATCCATTTCTGTTGAGCCATAGTCCCGACATATGTATTCCTATCAAGGTGTGTACGAAGTAATTCTACGCTATCAACAAATACAGTATGTGTTGGTTTTGACTTGTATGATAAGTAACCATATATTCTTGTTACCTCTCGTGTGGAATCACTCTGTAGTCTATAATGCTTCCAACCATTATTATTCGTATTACGGTATAAATAAGCAGTAGAACCATCTTTATAATCCACTCCTATAAAAACTTTCATACTTTGACGCGGGTTTTCCAATTTGAAAGCTAACTCATATTTATCACCTTTCATACTCTCTTTATCCGGCTTTCTATCAAAAGTTATTATATTTTGAACAAAACCAGGTAATAACATCCAAGTACGACTTTTACCCCAAATATCAGCAGTATCCCCCACTGTTCTATATCGTGGAACAGAAGGTTTTATATCACTATTAACAATACTTGATACTGTAGTAAAATCTCCTTTTGATAATTCTAGCAATTCACCTGAAAGTTGCTTCACAACATCATCATAAACCTTATCATAAACATCTAAATGATGTGCATACCAAATTAATGATGTATCAAACTGTGCTTGTGTCACATTATGTTTCATAAAGACCGATTGACGTATCACTAATTTCATAGAATCATTATAATACTTTCCGGACTCTTCCTCAACCATAGCCTCTGCCTTATACATATCAGCCATAAGACTAGCCATATCATTTTCATTGATAATATGTTCCGGTGTTTTAGAACACCCAACAAGCACCAATATAAACAAACCAAGTATTAGAAAAAATCCTTTCATCTCCAAAATACAATTAATCCGCCTTCTCTTTAGGAAATCTCAAAGTATCGTCGTAAAAGAACTTAGAATAAAACAAAATAAGAATAATCACCCCTACACTTAACGCAGCATCGGCAAAATTAAATATAGGTTGAAAAAAAATAAAATGTTCACCTCCAATAATTGGGAACCAATCGGGCCAATTCCATTCCATCAATGGAAAATAGAACATATCCACAACCCGACCATGGAATAATGTACCATAGCCTCCCCCCTCAGGCATAAATGTTGCTGAAAACGGTGGCATGGGATTATCAAATATAACTCCATAAAAGATACAATCAATTACATTACCCAACGCACCTGCTGTAATAAGTGAAATACAAGCAACATAACAGCGATGAAAGCCATCCTTATCTTTTATTCGATATAAATAATATATAAACAATGCAACAGCTACTATACGGAATAAAGTAAGTAATAATTTACTTCCCAATTCCATACCAAAAGCCATCCCATTATTTTCAATAAAATATAATCGAAACCAATCGGTAATAACATATTCCTCCCCATAGAAGAAATTAGTTTTTACCCATATCTTCAGTATTTGGTCAATTAACACTACACATACGATAATTATCGTAGCGAGCCAACCTTTTGTTATTTTCATCAAATAATGATTCGCAAATTATTTCTTTTTTTCTTCATTTTTTGCCTCAACACTTAATGTAGCATGTGGTACAGCACGAAGACGTTCCTTTGGTATCAATTTACCTGTTTTACGGCACACTCCATAAGTTTTGTTTTCTATTCGTACCAATGCAGCCTGTAAGTTTTGAATAAACTTCATTTGTCGTTGAGCCAAATGTCCTGCTTCTTCCTTATTCAAAGTATTAGCACCTTCTTCCAATACTTTAAAAGTAGGTGAAGTATCGGCTACGTCATTTCCATCGAGATTAGTCAAATTGGAACGTAAACGATCATATTCCAAATTAGCTTTCTCTAACTTTGCAAGAATCAATTCTTTAAATTCCTGCAATTCTTCATCACTATAGCGCATTTTTTCACTCATAGCAAATCCTCCCTCTTCATACCTTCTCTACCACAACAGCCAATTTGTAATCTTCCATGTCAAGTTCTATCTTATCTTCACATGTTTCAACATCGGCAACAATAATAGAGTCAGCAAGTACTTGTTTTGAAATATATTCTTTATATTCTTCAACCGCAAGATCGGTATTTTCATTAGATGAGATTTTAACAGCAATCTTATCGGTTATATTAAAGTCTTTGTCCTTACGAATATTCTGTATTCGATTGACTAATTCACGAGCTATACCCTCACGTTTCAATTCATCGGTTACAGTTATATCAAGAGCAACGGTCAAAGTACCTTCATTGGCAACAAGCCATCCCGGAATATCTTCAGAAATCACTTCTACATCGGCAAGTTCGACAATCGCTTCGGTTCCGTCTATATTGAATGTAAATTGACCTGCTTTTTCAAATTCTATAATATCTTTTTGACTCATTCCGGCAACTTGTCCAGCAAGAGACTTCATTATCTTACCATATTTAGGACCAAGTTTCTTAAAATCAGGCTTAACACGTTTCACCAATACGCCATCTTCATTGCTAACAAATTTGATTCCTTTCACATTCACTTCATTCAAAATAAGTGAACTCATTGCTTCAACTTCTTCTTTCTGTTTTTCATCAAGCACAGGAATCATTATTGTAGTAAGAGGTTGACGTACCTTCAAATTTTTCTTGCGACGCAAAGAAAGTACCATAGATGTGATATCTTGTGCTACTTTCATTTGTGCCTCAAGTTCCTTATTAATTATACTTTCATCAGCAACCGGATAAAGCGCCAAGTGAACCGATTTCGCCTCGTTCATTGTTACTGCAGTTAAGTCTCGGTATAACTGATCGGCATAGAAAGGAGAAATAGGTGCTATCAACAATGCAACTGTTTCAAGACATGTATAAAGAGTTTGATAAGCAGAAAGTTTATCCTCATCCATTTCACCACCCCAGAAACGTTTACGGTTCAAGCGTACATACCAATTACTCAAATTATCTCCCACAAATTCACTTATAGCACGTGCAGCCTTAGTCGGTTCATGCTCTTCCAATTGTTTTGTAACTTCAGCAACCAAAGAATTCAACAATGAAAGAATCCATCGATCGATTTCAGGACGCTTATTGAATTCAACTTGTGTCGCTGAATTATCAAAACCGTCTACGTTTGCATATAATGCAAAGAATGAATAAGTATTGTAAAGTGTACCGAAGAACTTACGGCTGACTTCTTCCACACCATCGGTATCAAACTTCAAATTATCCCAAGGAGATGAATTTGAAATCATATACCAACGCAATGGGTCAGTTCCATATTTTTCGATTGCACCAAATGGGTCTACAGCATTACCCAGACGTTTACTCATCTTGTTACCATTCTTATCAAGCACTAGACCATTTGATATTACCGATTTATATGCAACACTATCAAATACCATTGTACCGATAGCATGAAGCGTGAAGAACCAACCGCGTGTTTGGTCAACACCTTCGGCAATAAAATCGGCAGGGAATACTGTACCATTATCCAGCACTTCCTTGTTTTCAAACGGATAATGTATTTGAGCATAAGGCATTGCTCCTGAATCAAACCATACGTCAATCAAGTCAAGTTCACGCTTCATCGGTTTGCCGGAAGGAGAAACAAGGATAATATCATCAACATACGGACGGTGTATGTCTATTTTATCATAGTTAGCCTTGCTATAATCACCCGGAACAAAACCTTTTTCTTTATAAGGATTATTTTTCATAAGTCCGGCTGCAACCGACTTTTCTATTTCATCATAAAGTTCTTGAATACTACCTATACAGATTTCCTCTCCATCTTCACTACGCCAAATAGGAAGTGGAGTTCCCCAATAGCGACTACGGCTCAAGTTCCAATCATTAAGATTTTCAAGCCACTTGCCAAAACGTCCTGTACCAGTATGTTCCGGTTTCCAATTAATGGTTTTATTTAATTCAAACATACGTTCCTTGCAAGCGGTAGATTTGATAAACCAACTATCAAGAGGATAATAAAGCACCGGTTTGTCGGTACGCCAGCAGTGAGGATAATTATGTACGTGTTTTTCAATCTTGAATGCTGTGCCGTTTTGTTTCATTTTCATACATAGCACGATATTCAAGTCCTCTGCTTTAGCAGCCGCTGCCTCATCATATTTACCTCCCGGATTGAATTGTGGGTCGTAAGCATTTTTCACATAAGTACCGGCAAATTCTTTGTATTGTTCTTCGTTTATGCAATTCTTTACAAAATCTTCATCAAGTTCATCGATTGTCCAATATTTACCCGAGAAATCAACCATAGGACGCGTTTCACCCTTCTTATTAATCATAAACAAAGAAGGTATTCCGGCTGCTTTTGCCACAAATGCGTCATCAGCACCAAATGTTGGTGCAATATGTACAATACCGGTACCATCTTCAGTCGTTACGTAGTCACCAGAAATCACTCTGAAACCATTGTTATTGATTACCGGCTTGCCATCTATCATATCTACAGGTTTCACCCATGGGAACAATTGTTCATACTTCATGCCCACAAGTTCGGCACCGGTATATTCAGCAATCACACGATAAGGCACAATCTTTTCACCCTGTTTATATTCTTCAAGAGGGAGTTCGACACCCTTAGCGTCCAAATAAGCATTCAATCGAGCCTTAGCCATGATAACAACCATTGGCACGGCATTATAAGGATTGAATGTTTCCACAGCCACATATTCAATCTTTGGTCCCACACAAAGAGCCGTATTTGATGGCAAAGTCCATGGTGTAGTAGTCCAACCGATTATATTCACATTTTCAGCAAATTTTTCATCGGCTTTGGATTTAATATCTGCAAGAATCTTATTATCATCTTCAACCACTTTAAAGATTGCAGTTACAGTAGTATCTTTCACATCACGATAACAACCGGGTTGATTAAGCTCGTGAGAACTCAATCCTGTACCTGCCGCCGGTGAATATGGCTGAATAGTGTATCCCTTGTACAACAAACCTTTGTTATACAATTGTTTCAACAGCCACCACAATGTTTCGATATAACTGTTTTCGTATGTAATATATGGATTATCTGTATCAACCCAATACCCCATTTGATGAGTAAGATCAGTCCATTCTTTGGTATATTTCATCACCTCTTTACGACAAGCGGCATTATACTCATCGACCGATATTTTCTTTCCAATATCCTCTTTGGTTATTCCTAAAGCCTTTTCCACACCAAGTTCAACAGGCAATCCATGAGTATCCCAGCCTGCCTTACGCATAACCTGATATCCTTTCATCGTTTTGAATCGACAAATGATATCCTTTATAGTACGAGCCATTACATGATGAATACCCGGCATACCATTAGCAGAAGGTGGTCCTTCATAAAACACAAATGACGGAGCACCTTTACGCACCTTTATACTTTGTGCGAACACATCTTCACGATTCCACTTATCTAGGACTTCTTTATTTATCTCTGAAAGATTAAATTTGCTATATTCTTTAAATTTATTTTTCATAAAGTGTACTGGAATAACCTTTTATAAAATTTCACAATTGCAAAAGTAATAAATAAATATCACAATTACACGCTTTTGACACCTAATTTACCAACTTTAGTTCCTCCTTTTACGCCTCCTCCCATGCTGAATATATTTTGGTCATAGGAAACAGTCTTTTGGCTTATTTCTCTTTTACGTTTCAACGCCAGTTGAACCAATTTATCCATAAGTTCATCAAAACGTATTCCTGTAGCCTCCCATAGATAGAAAGACAAAGAACCCGGAATGGTATTTATCTCATTCACATAAATGTCTCGTGTCTTGCAGTCAACTATCACATCCACACGGCTCACTCCATGACAAGAAAGCACCCTAAATGTTTCTCCTGCAAGAAATTGAATACGTTTAGTTTCTTCTTCGGGTAATTCTGCCGGAATTTTTTTCTGAGAAGCCTGCATACCTTTAGCTCCCTTGCTTCCACCCATATATTTATCTTCGTATGTCAAGAAATCACAAGTTTTGATAGGCTCTTCAAGAACTGACATTTGATAGTCATCACAATCTCCAAGAACCGAACAATTTATTTCTTGCAATTCTTCTACCAAATCTTCAACTATGATTCTGGTTGAATATATTTCTGCCGATTCTACTTTCTCAATAAGTTCTTCACGATTATAAGCACAACCGATACCCACACTTGAACCAAGATTGGCAGGCTTAACAATAACCGGATAACCTATTCTTTCTTCTATTTTATTAATAAGTTCTTCTCGTTTTGAAAACCATTGTTTATCGGTAAACCACACAAAATTCACTACAGGAACGTCGCATGCTTGAAGAATTTGTTTCATAGTGATTTTATCCATTCCATTAGCACTGGACAACGTATTACAACCGGCATACGGAATACCGATTGTTTCCAATACTCCTTCAAAAATTCCATCTTCTCCATTAGAACCATGCAATACAGGAATGACTACATCTAATTTTGTAACAACATTCGAACCAAATATTTTCTTCTTGCAACGATATACATGATAATCACCATAACATGGTTCCATATAAACTTGTACACACTTGGCAAGCAATGCCGGAATATCACGATAATTTGCTACATCAAACAATGCTTCACCTGTGTACCATTTACCATCTTTTGTGATATATATAGGTGTTACTTCATATTTATCTCTATTTACGGCATGCATTGCTTGCGATGCCGATATTACAGAAATTTCATGTTCTGTGGAACGTCCTCCAAAGAAAACTCCAATATTTGTTTTCATCTTTTTATTCTTATTTCTTGTTTTTATTGTATCATTTAAATGTGTCGGGCAAATCGTTCTCATAAAGTACAATATCACCGGCTTGTGCAATAGAAATCATCTTAGACTGTGCTTCTTGGAATGTATCCACTATTATAAGTTTTTCTCCTTCATTCCATCCTTTAGACTTTATTCCATTTACAATTGCATCCCGATTATATTTTCCCACTATTATTGCAATATCACATGTTTCAGTAATATGTTCACCAAACTTACTATTATAAAATTCTTGTTTATCACCAAGCTCTATCATACCGGGAGTAATGACAATTCGTTTCCCACTTGTCATACTACCCAATACATCCAATGCCATACGAGAACCATCAGGATTGGAGTTAAATGCGTCATCGATTATAATTACACCTCCGGGGGTACGTTTGATGTTTAAACGATGTTCAACTTGAGCAATCTTGCTCACTGCATATTTAATTTTTTGTTCAGGAACACCTAATTTCATTGCTAAAATTACAGCTCCCATCAAATTGGATATATTACACTCCCCTACCAATTTTGTAGTCAATTCCAAATGTTTACCCTCACCTACAATTGTAAAAGTAGTACCGGTTACACTATATTTTACACCTTCAGCATGATAATCGGCAGGAATTGCAGAATTCACGGCATATCGCTTAACTTCAACATTTGATACATGGCGGTTAGCCACATATTCAAAATCATTATTCAGTACAGCAAATCCATCCGCAGGAAGAGAATCTATAAGTTCAAACTTTGTACTTTGTACATTTTCTATCGTTTTAAATGACTCTAAATGCTGAGGTCCCACAGCCGAAATCAATCCCATGTAAGGATGTACCAAATCACATATTTCTTTTATATCACCCACATTTTTAGCACCCATTTCCACAATAAACACCTCATTATATGGTTGCAACATCTCCCTTACAGTACGTATCACCCCCATAGGTGTGTTATAACTGCCGGGAGTCATAAGCACAGAATAATGCTCACTCAATATGCGATTAAGATAATGTTTCGTACTGGTTTTACCATAACTTCCCGTAATACCTATAATTTTCATATCAGGCATTTGAGATAAAATACGTTTTGCGTCTTTATAATATCCTCTGTTAATAAAACTTTCAACCGGCTTCAACAACCAATTGGTTACAATTGTAATCACATAAGAAAATGCCGCAAATGCCACTACTACAAATGCTAATGCTTGCAACTCACAACAACTGAACAACAGGGCAATAATAGTCATCAACACCAATTCTGTGACAAAAAGACGCCACACTCGTTTTGTAAACACCAACGAATGTTTATATTTTTTCCTAACCAACGAAACTGACATTCCACATAGAGCCAACGCTATCAACAGCTTAACGACATTAAACCAGCCGAACTCTGCAAACGAAGTCATAAGCAACAACCCCATCACCATACACAGCATTCGAGGTATCGTTGTATATTCACTATTCACATTCAGCCATTTCTTATATCGCTCGTTTCGATATGAATTCTGTTGGAGCATCTGCAAGTCTCGCTTTACCACAAGCACCAAATATACCAATGCAGTAACAACAAGTATTATATTTATCACTAATGTCATAGTACGTATGTTTTATCCGTTCATTTCTTCTCTCAAAAAACTCTTTAACACTGCGGTAAATTGATATAGATTTTCAAGAAAACTATAATGTCCTACGCCATCAAATACAACCAATCCAGCCTCCGGAATCAAACGCTCCATTATCTTTGCGTCGCGCATTGGTGTTGCTGTATCATTTTTACCCCAAATCAACAATGTAGGGCATTTAATGCTCGGCATTACATTTTTCAAATCTTCATTTACAACCTTACTCAATATTGCACGCATTTTAGGTGTCGAACTATTATAATCGCTCGACCCGGATTTACCACGATATTTATCAAGCAATTCATTACCTTTTCTTTTTCCAAAGATTAAAGGCAATAGATGTTTTATCGCTTTATAAGAATAAACTTTTATATAATATTTCAACGTACGTAACGGTTTCACTCCGGCGGCATCGACAAGTATCAATTTCTTCACATCATTACGAGAAGAATACAATATGCCCACTCGTCCTCCAAAAGAATGACCGAGCAATATCGGATTTTTAATACCTTCTGATTGAATGAATCGTTCTATTAAACGAGTATATTCTTCTACCCCCCACACACTTTCAGGCTCAGAGCTATTACCAAAACCGGGAAAATCTACATTATAGACTTTCATGCCGGGAATCAACGCATTCTCCACACTTGCAAGCGTGGTATGATTACACCCCCACCCATGCATAAGCACTATTGGTTGCCCTTCTCCTTTCACCGTATAATGAAAATCTACACCATCTATATGTACATTCTTATCCATATATACTAAAAATAACTTACAAAGATACAAATCTCCTACCATATATCCCCACTTTTAGCACAACTTCTCGCAAAAACTTTTGGCTTTTACAGAAATAATTACTGAATTGCGGGAAATTTTGAATTTTTACAAATCCTAAATCCATATATGCAACAATGTGATGTGACACTAATATGACACACCACATTGCTACGAATTTAAATCATTATATGTTTTTGTGTTATCCTCGCACTCTTTAATCTCGAAATTAATTTTATCCGCACTACTTTGTTATGAGATTACTTAATTCACCGTATGAGGAAACGACACCGAATTTGAGGTTATCGCCTGAAATCGAAGCGAAGTGCTTTCTTGCACATTCGATTTTCGATTCTTCAACAGTACGCAGATTTGTGGATTTAACCACAAAATCGGTTTTACCTTTTGTTTCAGCAATGAAGTAGATGTGTTTTATGCTTCCCTCACGGAATACAATAGCCCAGTCGGGATTATAGTGTCCCATTGGCGTATTGATATAAAAACCTCGTGGAAGTTTAGTATAAACTTCTACATCTTCTTGAAGTTCAAGTTGCTCGGCAAAAGGCTTTTCTGTACCGACGCTATCAACCACAACCAAATCATAGAGTGATTTAGTTGATTCAATAGCGTTTTCGCCGAGTTTACCACGAATAGTGTTTTCGGTGAAGATTGATTCATCGAAAGTGTCATCTAATTTGTGGTATTCAATATGTTTAACGACGGCAACAGACTTGACTTCCTCAATGATATTACCAACCTTGATGATAAATTCTTCAGGGTTAAGTTTGAATTGGTGGAATGTTTCGGGCTTTATTCCAGTAAGGATTTCAACAATCGCTTTACGAGTAAGCCCCGAACTTTCAACGAGCTGACCTACAAGGTCATATTTCACATTGTCACCAATGGCTTCATTGACATGGATAGTACGCACTTTGCCTGTTTTCATAGCTGTGCCTGACTGTAGAGATTCTTTATCACGAATGGAGTCAAGTGTGCCTGTACCAACAATAATGCGGATTTCAGTAACACTTAAATTCTTATCGATAGCTTCGATAGAGTTTTTGATAAGTTCTTCAGTTTCAAAATCTACTGTATAGAAAGTGCGAGTATTGATACGCTTCCAAAGTTCTTGGAACTCTTTCTTATGGAACTTATCAGCATAAAACTTCGCTTCACGATGTTTACGAGCATTATCAACCTTAATTGCATCGGGATTAAATACTTTGTCAAGCACAGAAACAATACTCTCTTTTGCGTCATTATAGTCGCCAAAGTCAAGTGTTCCTTGTTTCTTATCTTCAAAGTATTTTTGAGTAAGTTTTCCTTTCTTTACATAGCCGTTAGATATAAGTTCTTCATGAACTTCAACGGCTTGTGAAGTTGAAAGAGTTTTCTTTTCTCCCGAAGCAAACACAATCGTCTTTCCGTCGAAAAGGTTTGCAGTAACAATGACCGGGCGAGTAGATATTGCTTGTGCTATACCACTTTGCAAAGATTTCGCAAAATCCTCATAACTTTCGCTTGCGATA
>CAZTFX010000074.1:0-11042 GCA_964613095.1 uncultured Muribaculaceae bacterium
TCTTGAGCAAATGTAGCTTCTGGCTTTACTTCTGTTTCGTTAACACCTAGTTTGTCAACAATTATCGCTGTTACTCTTTCTGCAATTTCAGACATAATGATAAAATTTAATTAGTTACTAAATGATTTTTATTTTGCGGTGCAAAGTAAGCAATTATAATTCAGATATAAAAAGTTTTGCATATTGAATTTCTTAAAAAATGCACACATAAACAAAAAATGCGCAAAAAAATAAGCCCAATTTACTTTTTTTAAGAATTTTGACGCAATTTTGAACTCTTCTTTGCAGAAAAATTTCCGTATTCGATGAAATTTTCAGAAATTATCCAGTATTCATAAATACGCACAAATAGTTAAATCCCAATTTGTTAAAAATGTTAATTATTTAAATTTAGTTACGATATTACATATTTTTACATGATATTTTTTTTCACTAATACACATATTATAAAAGGATAATTTTACTATCTTTGAATGTCAATATCCAATCCTTAATTATGAAAACTACAATAAACATCATTAAATCAACATTCTTAGCGATAAGTTTGTCGTTATGCACAACTAATATTTCTGCGCAACAAGCACAGAATGCAAGTTACCCCGATGATCCGGCGATGATTATTCGTCCCGAAACATCTAGAGGAACCGTAATAGAACGCACACTTGACAATTCTGTTATATATCCGGGAACTACACGCACAATACAGATATATATACCAAAGCAATACGATGGTCATCGTCCTGCATGTTTACTTGTGTGCCTTGATGGTGCTGTTTACTACAAAATGACAACCGTAATGGATAATCTAATATTTACAGGTGAAATGCCGGTAACAATAGGAGTTTTTGTAAATCCCGGTGTCATATATGACAAGGAAGGAAATGTTGTACGATATAACCGCAGCAATGAATTTGACCGTATAGACGGAACATTCGCCCATTTTTTGGAATCGGAAGTACTCCCTATGGTAGAAAATATAACTCTTGAAGACGGACGTAGCTTGAAACTATCTCAGAATGCGTCTGATCGTGCTATAACAGGCGCAAGCAGTGGCGGTATATGTTCCTTTGTAGCAGCATGGTCACGCCCCGATTTATTCAGTCGCGTATATTGCACAGTGGGAACATTTGTATCAATGCGAGGAGGTCACACCATTCCTGCACTTATTCGCAAAACAGAACCTAAACCATTACGTATTTTCCTTCATGACGGAGAATTTGATGCATGGAATCCGTTGTTTGGTGATTGGTTCGAATATAATAAACTCACCGAAGCTGCTCTCAACTTTGCCGGATATGAATATACTTATAAATGGGATAGAAGCAAACATAACATCTATCATGGAGCAAAACTATTCCCGGACGCAATGCGTTGGTTATGGCGCAACCACCCGCACGCACCCAAAGCCGGAAAGAGCTTAAATAACATGCTAAGCACAGTTCTAGTCGATAGCATGAAATGGGAATCATGTGATACCAGTATATTTACCACTGCAATCAATAATAAGAACAATAAAAATTTTCCAAAATCAATAAAAACATCAAATAGTATAACTCTACATAATGGAAACACTTACGGAGTGACCGAAAACGGAGAAATATGGTTAAAACGAAATAAAGAAAAACCAATAAGACTCAATGTAATGCCATTCGGAGGTACTGAAATTGCAATATACCCTAACGGAAATCAAATTATTCAAACTGAAAAACATTCAAATTGGCTCATTTCATATACAGTAAATGAAGATGGGACAATCGACAACGGCGAACAGTTCTATTGGTTACACAACACTCCAAATCAAACGCAATCAGAGCCTTGTGATATGTTTTTCGATACTTTGGGTAATCTTTACGTAGCAACAACATCGGGAATTCAAATTGCCGACCAAAACGGACGCGTGCGCGCAATTTTACCAAGTCCCAAAGGCAATATTACATCAATGAAAATGATAGAGAATACAATATATATTCTCACCGATACAGGAAAAGCTTTCAGTCGTAAATTGGCAACCAAAGCTCACAATCCTGCGGAACCACCAATAACTCCAAAATCACAAGGTCAAGGATAAGAATATTTTATTAGAGATTTTTTAACGTTTAAATTTCTTTATAAGGGTAACAAATCTTATCTTTGTAGTGACTTTAAGACATTATCAAAATAAGCCTTAAATACAATATTAATATAACTGCATTAGTGCATTAAAATTAACTACTACATTATGTTAGACAAAACCAATGTAAAAGTTCTAGAGAAAGTTGTAGTACGTTTCTCCGGAGACTCAGGCGATGGTATGCAATTAGCAGGAAACATTTTCTCTAATGTATCAGCCGGTATCGGAAACCAAATCTCAACATTCCCAGACTATCCTGCCGAAGTTCGTGCACCACAAGGTACACTTAGCGGTGTTTCTGGATTCCAAGTAAGTATCGGAAAAGGAGTTCACACTCCGGGTGATAAAGCCGATGTTCTTGTGTCAATGAACCCTGCAGCATTAAAACAAAATGCCAAATTCCTTAAGACCGGAGGTGTTGCAATCGTTGATATCGATTGTTTCAAGAAATCGGACTTGGAAAAAGCTCTTTTCAAGACAGACGATCCTTACACAGAAATCGACCTTAAAGCACAAGTCGTTGAAGTTCCAATGACTACTATGGTTAAAGCTGCTCTTGCCGATTCAGGAATGGATATGAAAGCAATCACAAAGTGTAAGAACATGTTTGCTCTTGGACTTGTATGCTGGCTATTTGACCGCCCTCTTGAAAATGCAATTCACCTACTTGAAAACAAATTTGCTAAGAAACCTGCAATAGCTGAAGCTAACGCTAAAGTTATCCGCGCAGGTTATGACTATGGTAACAATATACATGCTTCAGTTTCGACTTATCGTATTGAAACAGATGATATACGTCCGGGAATCTATACCGACGTAAACGGTAACACAGCTACTGCATGGGGTCTTATCATGGCAGCCGAAAAGGCCAATCTACCATTATTCTTAGGTAGTTATCCTATCACTCCTGCAACCGACGTTCTTCACGAACTTGCTAAACGCAAAGACTTGGGCGTTAAAGCATGCCAAATGGAAGATGAAATTGCAGGTATTTGCTCTGCTATCGGTGCTTCTTTTGCAGGCAATTTGGCTGCAACAAGCACATCAGGTCCCGGTATTGCTTTAAAGGGAGAAGCTATGGGTCTTGCTGTAATGGCAGAACTTCCTTTAGTCATTATTGATGTACAACGTGGTGGACCTTCAACCGGTCTTCCTACAAAAACAGAGCAAACCGACCTTATGCAATGTCTATATGGACGTAATGGCGAATCTCCTCTTGCTGTTGTAGCGGCTGCGTCTCCTACAGATTGTTTCAATATGGCATTTGAAGCTGCTCGTATAGCAGTAGAACACATGACTCCGGTAGTTCTTCTTACTGATGGTTTCATTGCAAATGGTTCTTCTGCTTGGCGTATACCCGAAAGTGATGAATACCCAACAATCAAACCAAACTTTGTTAAGCCGGAAATGCTAGAAGAAGGATGGAGACCATATAAGCGCAATGAAGAAACACTTGTTCGCTATTGGGCTGTTCCGGGAACAGAAGGTTTCATGCACCGTTTAGGAGGTCTTGAAAAAGATTATAATACAAGTGCAATCTCTACTGACCCTGCTAATCACGAAAAGATGGTTGCAACACGCCAAGAAAAGGTGAATAAGATTACCAACAACATTCCTGCACAAGAAGTTCAAGGAAATCAAGAAGCAGATACTCTTCTTATCGGTTGGGGTGGTACTTACGGACATCTTTACACAGCTGTTGAAGAATTGAATGCAGCAGGAAAACCGGTAGCATTTGCTCACTTCCGTTACATCAACCCTCTTCCTGCAAACACAGCAGAAATAATCAAGAAGTACAAGAAAGTGGTTGTAGCCGAATTGAACAACGGTCAATTTGCTGATTTCTTACAAGCTAAATTCCCAATGGTAAACATCCAACGTATCAACAAGGTACAAGGACAACCATTCTTAGTTCAAGAAATCGTAGAAGGTCTAACTAAAATCATGGAGGAAAAATAATCATGGAAGAAAAGAAACAATATACCAACGCCGATTTTAAGAGTGACCAATATGTACGTTGGTGTCCGGGTTGTGGTGATCACGCTATTCTAGCCGTACTTCACAAAGCTATGGCAGAAGTAGGCGTTGCTCCTCACATGACAGCAGTAATTTCAGGTATCGGCTGTAGTTCTCGCCTACCTTATTATATGAACACTTACGGATTTCATACAATACACGGACGTGGCGGAGCCATTGCTACCGGTTTCAAAACAGCCAATCCTAAAATGACAGTATGGCAAGTATGTGGAGACGGTGATGGTCTTGCCATCGGTGGTAATCACTTTATTCATGAAGTACGCCGTAACGTTGACTTGAACGTACTCCTACTTAACAACAAAATTTATGGTTTGACTAAAGGACAATACTCTCCTACAAGTGATCGCGGATTCGTATGTAAATCGGCACCTTACGGAACTACCGAAGACCCATTTGTTCCGGCAGAACTTGTTTTCGGAGCTCGCGGAACTTTCTTCGGTCGCGGTATTGATGTTGAATTGAAAGTTTCACAAGAAGTTATGGTTGCAGCAGCTCGTCACAAAGGTTGTTCTATCGTAGAAATGCTTCAAAACTGTGTAATTTTCAACCACGGTATCCACAATTTCATCACAGATAAAGAAAACCGTGCAGATCGTACAATTCACCTTATTCACGGCGAAAAGATGATTTTCGGTAAAGATATGAATAAGGGTATCGTTCAAGATGGTTTTGCTTTGAAAGCCGTTGAAATAGGAAAGGATGGATACACTATTGATGATGTTCTTGTTCACGACGCACATTGTCAAAGCAATTTCTTACACCAACAACTTGCTATGATGGATGGTCATGAACTACCATTGGCAATCGGTGTAATTCGCGATGTAGAAGCTCCTGTTTACGATCAAGAAGTCGAAAAACAAGTTGCTGAAGTTAAAGCAAAGAAAGGCTTCACCTGCTTGCGCGATATGCTTCTTGCCGGTGAAACTTGGGAAGTAAAATAAATTATTCCCATATTAATAAAATTAAAGGCGATTTCCTTAAGGAAATCGCCTTTAATTTTAGATAATGTTTTATTTGCAATTAAAACATATACAACATGCTTGCTACGATACGATTGTTTCCTACCGAATGGGTATTGATTATTTTACCATTTGCATGATTCATATCTCCATAAGATGCCAAAGTGTAATTATACTCCAACCCTATTTTCCAGTGAGGCAAATTATAAGTAACTTCAGCCGACCCACTAACAAGTTGGTCAATATTTGTACCGGTTCCATACATTGCTGTGACAACATCACCGGTTCCTAAATTCTTCATATATCCGGCAAAAACACCAACTTTCCACATCTTTCCATAAACAATGTTCATCCAAGAAGAAGTATTACGATTAGGACTATATTTCTGCTCTCCTGTAACTTTATCTACCGATTTTACCCCATAACCACCAAGCATAGACATGTGAGTTAAATTAGAGCCAAACACACTTTTTGCTGCCACATACCACATAGGAGATGTATATTTCATGTGAACTTCGCATGATAACGACGTAACACGTTCATCTACTTTATATGTTTTTCCATCTACAGTAGCTTGAGTGCGAGGTACAAGCGAAAGAACATCTACTCCTGTACCAACCAAGAAGTTATTTGTTTTATGGTCAATACCTAAGTAAAATTCAGGAACAAGACTATTTTTAATATATTTATTACTTTTGCCATCAGGACCGTTTGAAAGATATTGCGATTGCCATAAAGCTGCAGCTGTTATTTGTACTCCGGTTGCATTATAACGGTAACGCACTTGAGGAGCACGCCCAAACGGTTGAAAAGGAGTACCCATATTCAAATTAAGAAGCTGTGGAGCCACATCCCCATAAAGAGGGTTCCATGTTTGACCAACCAATACCGACGACTTTCCCCAATTCAAATTTAAGTAGGCATGACGAAGACGCACTGTTGATAAAGTAGTTCCCGAACCACGAAAGTCAAATTCAATTTTAGCAGTAGTCAAAGCATTTCCAAGTTTAGGACCTTTCACATCAAGCCCCAATCGTGTATATACAAGATACATGTTACTATTGTCTTGTGAATTTAAGTCTTCTCCAAGTTCATCATAACTATAATCTTTCGGATAATTATAAAACAAGCCATCCACACTTTCTTCATTAGCACGACTATTATAAAACAAATCGGCACGAATCTGACCATATAACTTAAAATCAAAATCTTTTTTTTGAGCCGAGACACTTACCATTATAAGTGATAACAATAATAATAAAGTGTATTTTTTCATATTCTCTCAATGTAAAAAAATGAATGCAAAGTTACAGATTTTTTATTTCAACCCTATTTTTCACAAAACAAAAAACTAATTACACCGCAGAAAGTGATGACATTGAAGAGAAAACCCCAACAGCTTCTTGAACTGAGCGTACCCCATTAATCAAAACAGAACGTTTTCCATTTATTTCTCTTAATTTACAACGCTGCGGATCATTTTGCAAATAATGCAAAATCTTTCCAAACGCAGGCGATTCATAATAAGCACGATTCTCCTCTCCTACAAAATAAATGTACATATTCCGCTGCTTCAACGCCACTTTCTCAATCCCTAAAGTACGTGCAAGACGCCGAAGTGTAACTATGCGAATAAGTTCGTTTGCTTCCTTAGGAATTTTACCAAAACGATCTTCCAATCTACGACGAAACTCCATCACATCTGTTTCACGTTCCATATTATCCAATTCCTGATATAGGATTATTCGTTCACTTTCCTGTGGTACATATGTTGCCGGCAAATATAACTCCATATCGCTTTCGATAGTACAATCAGCTACATAAGTAGGCTCTTCGTCTTCAATTAAAGATTTTTGTTTGCTTTCGTCATCAAACACACCGCTAAATTCCTCGGTTTTAAGTTCAATAACAGCTTCTTTCAATATTTTTTGATAAGTTTCATATCCCAAATCGGCAATAAAACCACTTTGTTCTGCTCCAAGCAGATTTCCTGCACCTCTTATATCCAAATCTTGCATGGCAATATGTATTCCACTGCCCAACTCAGCAAAACTCTCGATAGCTTGCAGACGACGTCTTGCTACCGGAGTAAGCGGTTTTCCGGGTGGAACGAGTAGATAACAAAATGCCTTACGAGAGCTACGCCCCACACGCCCTCTCAATTGATGCAGCTCACTCAAACCAAAATTTTGTGCATTATTAATAATAATCGTATTAACATTCGGCATATCTATACCGGATTCTATGATTGTCGTTGCAAGTAATACATCATAATCATGATTGGCAAAATCAATAATTGCCTGTTCCAGCTTCTCTGGTGACATTTGACCATGTCCCACAATAACTCTTGCGTCAGGCACCAAACGATGTATCATATTCTCAATCTCCCATAGTCCTTCAATACGATTATTTACAAAAAACACTTGTCCGTTTCGAGACATCTCAAAATTAATTGCTTCAAGTACAATATCATCATTAAGCGAATTAACCGATGTAAGAATCGGATAACGATTTGCCGGAGGTGTGGTAATTGCACTTAAATCACGAGCACCCATTAAAGAAAATTGAAGTGTACGAGGAATAGGGGTAGCACTCATCGTAAGAGTGTCGACATTCACTTTCATCTGTTTCAGTTTTTCTTTTACTGACACACCGAATTTCTGTTCCTCATCAATAACAAGTAATCCCAAGTCATGAAATTTTATTGATTTACCTATCAGTTTATGAGTCCCAATGATGATATCCACTTTGCCATCAGCAAGTTCTTCTGTTATACGTTTTATATCTTTCGGTTTGCGAGCACGACTTAAATATTCTATCTTTACAGGAAAATCAGCAAGGCGTTCCTTAAATGTATTATAATGCTGATATGCAAGCACTGTCGTAGGAACAAGAACTGCCGTTTGTTTACCATCGGTAGCAGCTTTAAATGCAGCACGTATAGCAACTTCTGTCTTACCAAATCCCACATCTCCACAAATCAATCTATCCATCGGGCGTTCACTTTCCATATCAGCCTTAACAGCCGCCGTTGCTTTGATTTGATCCGGAGTATCTTCATATATGAACGATGCTTCAAGTTCTTGTTGTAAATACCCATCGGGAGAATAAGCAAAGCCTTTTTCTTCTTTTCTTGCAGCATATAATTTTATCAAGTCACGCGCTATATCTTTTAACTTACTCTTTGTGCGATCCTTCATCTTATTCCACGCACCGGAACCTAAACGATTCAATTTAGGAGGAACACCTTCTTTTCCTCGATATTTGGCAAGTTTATGAAGAGCATGAATGGATACAAAAATTATATCATCATTCATGTATGTAAGTTTTATCATTTCTTGTAATGTACCATTCACAGTAGTCCTAACCAGTCCGCCGAATTTACCCACTCCATGGTCAACATGCACAATATAATCACCAACTTCAATCTGATTCAGTTCCTTCAAAGATAATGCTAATTTCCCGGAACGAGCACGATCACTTTTTAGGTTATATTTATGAAACCTATCAAAAATCTGATGATCTGTAAATACACATATTTTTAAATCATTATCAACAAATCCACTATGTAAAGTATGATTTACCGCCGAAAACACTATTTTCTCATTTCTATCTTCAAAAATGAGCCGTAAACGTTCTATCTGTTTTTCACTATCCGAAAGAATATATATTTTGTAACCATTTTCCAAAAAATCATGGAAGGACTTACTTATTATATCAAAGTTTTTATGATAAATGCCTTGCGGAGCACAATGTAAGACCATTTTTTGACCTACAATTGCGGGTGTTTCCCCGGCATTAAAATCTATACGCCTGAATCCATTGAAACATCTTATAAATTCATCGACATCTACAATTTTATCCATGGCGTCTTTATCTCCTTCATTGGCAATAATAGTACTATCTGACAATTTTTCTACTCCAATAGTCTTTATACGACTACGTAACCATTCCGAATCACTGCATAAAAGTACCGTATCATCTCCAACATAATTCAAAAATGATGTACCCTTTGAAGATTCCAAACATGAACCACCCAGAATAAATATAGAATCTAAATTCTGTTCCGACAATTGAGTCTCCACATTAAATGTACGAATACTTTCAATTTCATCTCCAAAGAAGTCAATACGATAAGGTAATTCATTGGAAAAAGAAAACACATCGAGAATCGAACCACGCAACGCAAACTGTCCCGGCTCATACACATAATCTACAGTTTGAAATCCATCTGCACGCAGTCGTTTAGCCAATTCCGTCATATCCATTTCCTCTCCACGATTAATGGATATTGTGGTTTCTTCTATTTCCTTTCTACTGGAAACTTGTTCGGCAAGAGCTTCAGGATAAGTTACAACCCAACGTATATTGGTATCGTTATACCATTTATTCAGAACTTCGGTTCGCAAAATCTCCGAAGGCGCATCCACCTGACCGTATTTAATATCACGCTTATACCCCGATGGGAAAATCAGTACTTTTCCCTCGCCATTTATTTGGCACAAATCATGATAAAGATAACCAGCTTCGTCAAGGTCATTACAGATTATCAGATAAGGTGATTTTCTCTTGGGAAAACGAGAAAACAACATTGCCGGCATTGAACCCGAAAGTCCATCAATCACCCTTCTACTTGCCCTACCACCTTTTAACAGGTCTTCAACAGCTTGAACTCTCGTTGACGGACACACTACATCACAAAGTTCCTCAATCTTCATACTTCATTAAAATAAATCTTTATTTTATACCGATAAAATCACTCAATGGTCGTATTTTAGCACGATATGTATTTAGTTTCTGCTTCAAATCGATTTTTCTCTTAAATTCTATCGGTTTTGTATTATCGAAATGAAGCACTATGTAATATGGTGCATGTTCAGGATTAAAGCCGTACTCTCTCAATGTTTCGGCAGTCCATATTTGGAAATGTCCTTTAGTTTTAAGCCTATATAATTCTGCATTTTCTCCACTCGTATGCAGTAGAATATATTGCAATCGTTCGAAGCCGGGAGTAACTAAAATCGAACCGTTACTATCTCCTGCACGCAAATAGCAAATACCTGTTTCTAGCATTTTTGCTTTTAATTCCTTTCGAGCATGATTAACCATAACCATAGTCTCATTTGGATTTTCCGACATCTTGCGCAAATATTTAGATGCAATTTCTGGCGATTCAATCTCCTTGTATCGTTTTATGCCAAGGTTCAAAAAATCTTTATCTTGGTCAAACCCAATAAAATTTCGATTAAGTAAATTTGCAGCAATCCCTGTTGTGCAACTTCCTGCAAATGGGTCTAAAATAGTGTCACCCTCTTTTGTTGAAGCTAATAAAATTCGATACATCAAACGCAATGGCTTTTGGGTGGGGTGTTTCCCCTGTGTTTTCTCCCACAATCCTGTGGTTGGAATATTCCACACATCACTCATTCTTTTGCCACCATTAAGCTGATACATTAGTTCATTATTAAAATAGTGGCGTTTATCTTTCGTTTTCCTTGCCCATATAATATATTCGGCTGAGAAATTAAAATGCGAATCAGACAAGGTGTATGGTGCGTCAGGTTTATTCCAAACTATGATGTTTAGAATTTTATACCCCAATTCAACCATACAATTTGCAACAGAGTATATATTGTGATAAGTACCACTTACCCAAATAGTGCCATTCTCTTTTAACCAATTGCGACACAAAGACAACCATTTATAATTAAAATCATTAATCTCAGTCAATGGTCGTTCTCTATCCCAATCGCCTTTATCAAAACATTTAACTCGGCCTTTAGACCTCATTGTAAAACCTTTTGAAAGGAAGTATGGTGGGTCAGCAAATATCATATCTACTTGCCGAACATTGTCGGCAAGTAGATTCATAGTATCGCCGTTGAACAAAGTAAAGTTATCTGTTTGATAGTATTGCATGTTATCCTATATATAAT
>CAZTFX010000075.1:0-10839 GCA_964613095.1 uncultured Muribaculaceae bacterium
GTGACCCCCTGCGTGACAGGCAGATATTCTAACCAACTGAACTAACGCACCATTTCAAAAAATATGTTGCTCACCCGAATTGTTTTCGAGATTGCGAGTGCAAAGGTACAACAAATTTTTAAATCTCCAAATATTTTGGGTGATATTTATGGAAAATAATCCTTTTGTTTGAAAATATAATAATATTTGGGTTTAATACAAATGTCTATACAAGATATATTCCATGTTGACGACAGATTTCAATTTGTTCTTCGGGCCAAATGCTTGCTTGAACTTCGCCTATATGAGCTTTTTGTAACAAGAACATACACAGACGACTCTGACCAATACCACCGCCTATTGATTGAGGCAATTCTCCGTTTAGCAGTGCCTTATGAAATGTAAGTTCTTTTCTTTCGGTACATCCGCGTGATTCCAATTGTTGTATAAGAGATTGCGGACTTACACGTATACCCATAGAGGAAAGCTCAAAAGGTGTTTCAAGAATGTCATCCCATAACAAGATGTCGCCATTTAGACCTTGGTATCCATCACTATTTGGCGTAATCCAATCGTCATAATCGGGAGCACGACCATCGTGAGGCTCTCCGTTGCTTAATGGAGCACCGATTCCTATAAGAAATATGGCACCATATTTTTTTGTTGCTTCAGATTCACGTTCCTTTGATGATAGGTTAGGATACATATCCAATAGCTCCTGTGAATGTAAGAAAGTGATTTCTTTAGGTAATCTAGGGGTAATGTGAGGAAATTCCTGATAGATACAATATTCAGTTTCGCGAAGCGCGCTATAAATACTTTTAACTGTCTCTTTTAAGTAATCCAATGTGCGTTCCTCTTCCTTTATGGAACGTTCCCAGTCCCATTGGTCTACATATAGTGAATGTAGGTTGTCTAAATCTTCACTTGTACGGATTGCGTTCATATCGGTATAAAGACCATAACCCGCAGGAATATCGTATGCACCAAGTTTCATTCTTTTCCATTTGGCTAAAGAATGTACTACTTCGGCACGACGATTACCCATGCAAGTAATATCAAAGCTAACAGCATGTTCCACTCCGTTGAGGTCGTCATTTATACCAGTGCCTGTAAGTACAAAAAGTGGAGCTGTTACTCGTCTCAGATTAAGACTGTGAGCCAACTTTTCCTGAAAAGTATCTTTTATTTTCTTGATAGCTATTTCCGTAGTTTCCGGAAGCAGTTTTTGTTTATATTTTTTCGGAATAATTAATGCCATTGTGTCGTTTTAGAATTTAAAAACTTCACAAACATAGCAAATATTTTGTAAATGGGCAAATTTTATGTCATTTTGATTTTGCGCGTGGTGTACTTGTGGTAATAAAAGTTCAATAACTTTGTATGTTCTCGGAGAAAAGTTGTATTTTTGTTGATTGAAAGCAACCTTTTGCTGTATTTGAGGGTTGAATCTATAAGGAATGATTGATATCAGTAACATAAACAAGCGATATGGGACGTTGCAAGTACTTGACAACGTGAATGTGACTATCAATAGAGGTGAATTAGTGACTATTGTAGGTCCTAGTGGTGCCGGTAAGACTACATTACTTCAGATCGTTGGAACTCTTGACTCTCCTGATAGCGGAAAAGTTTTTTACGAGGGTATAGATGTGTTACAACTGAAAGATCGTGACCTTGCACATTTTCGTAACCAAAATATCGGTTTTGTTTTTCAATTCCATCAATTGTTGCCTGAATTTACCACATTGGAGAATGTGGCAATACCGGCTCTTATAGGTGGAATGAAACAAAAAGACGCCGATAAGAGAGCAAAAGAGTTGCTGGATTATATGGGATTGGCAGAAAGGTTGAATCATAAGCCATCTGAATTGTCGGGAGGTGAACGTCAGCGAGTGGCGGTTGCTCGTGCTTTGGTAAATCATCCTTCCGTTGTGCTTGCCGATGAGCCTTCCGGTAGTCTTGACACTCAAAACAAGCAGGATTTACATCGTTTGTTTTTCCGTTTGCGTGAAGAAATGAAACAAACGTTTGTGATTGTTACGCATGATGAAAGTCTTGCCGGTGATGCCGATAGGGTGTTGTATATGCGTGATGGCAGAATAGTGGATGATGTAACAAAAAGATGAAGATATGAGATTATTTAAATACATACTTGTGTGTTTGGTTACAACTTTGGTTGTTTCGTCATGTGGTGATGATAATGAAGGTTTTGAATTTGGTGATTTTAACTATGATTTGGTAACCTATTCGGGTGAAAACGGTTCCAATTCGGTTTTTACTTTCCAATCCTATAATGATTCGCCTTTGATTACTTTGACTGCCGGTAATTTGAGTAATCCTGAATTGAAAGAAGGGCAACGGTTGCTGTTGAACTATATTGTCGATGAAGATTTGGGAAATAATAATCAATTGGTAACGGTTAAAGGATATTCGAAGATTACAACCGATACCATACTTGTATTGCCACAAGAAACAATTGACACATTGAAGCGAGATGAAGTGAAAATGAGAAGTGTGTGGCGTACCGGAAATTATTTGAATGTGCGTTGTCAAGTAAAATATACAGAGAAACCACGTAGGTTGTTTCTTGCGACAAACGGGAGTATTGACCACACAGGCCTGGTGCAAGCTTATCAAATTCAGGATTTAATGGGTGCGCAAACTTATTATTGGCTTGAAACGTATTTCAGTTTTTATATAGCCCCTGTATGGGAGGATAATGAATGTAAAGGACTTAGGTACAATGTGGAAGATGTTACCTATCCTGATGTGAAATATTATGACTTTATGAAAGAATAATTAAAAATAAATACAGATATGAATAACTCTAATCAACAAAAGAAAGAGATAAGTATAGAAATGTCACCTGAGGTGGCACAAGGTAAATATGCTAATTTGGCTGTGATTTCTCATGGTCCATCGGAATTTTTCTTGGATATGATTTGTGTAGCACCTAATATACCGCAAGCTAAAGTGCAGAGTCGAATTGTAATGACTCCTGAAAACGTAAAACAACTTATGTTTGCTCTGCAAGATAATGTTCGCAAATATGAGGAAACATTTGGAGAAATAAAGCCCAAAATGCCTAAAGGAGGAGTTGCTCCGTTGAATCCTTTCGGGGTAAATAACGGTCTTTCATGATAAATTTATAAATTATTTAAGATATCAATTGTGATTTAAGATTATGGAAAATCCTTTGTATATATATAATACGCTTTCTCGCAAAAAAGAGCAATTTATTCCGTTGAATGCACCTCATGTGGGAATGTATGTGTGCGGACCTACGGTGTATGGTGACGGTCACTTGGGGCATGCACGTCCGGCTATTACTTTCGATATATTTTATCGTTATTTATTGCATTTGGGATATAAAGTACGCTATGTACGTAATATCACCGATGTGGGTCACCTTGAGCATGATGCCGATGAAGGAGAGGATAAGATAGCTAAGAAAGCCCGTCTGGAAAAACTTGAACCGATGGAAGTGGTTCAATATTATTTAAATCGCTATCACAAGGCAATGGATGCTCTGAATGTGCTACCTCCAAGCATTGAGCCTCATGCTTCGGGACACATAATAGAGCAAATAGAATACATCAAAAAGATTCTTGAAGCAGGATATGCTTATGAAAGCAATGGCTCGGTGTATTTTGATGTACCTAAATTCAATAAAGATTATAATTATGGTAAATTGTCAGGTCGCAATATAGATGAGTTGTTAAATACAACTCGTGAGCTTGACGGACAGAGTGAAAAGCATAATCCTGCCGATTTTGCATTGTGGAAAAAGGCTTCGCCTGAACATATTATGCGTTGGCCTTCTCCATGGAGTGACGGTTTCCCCGGTTGGCATTTGGAATGTTCCACTATGGGGACAAAATATCTGGGTGAGACATTTGATGTGCATGGTGGTGGTATGGACTTGATGTTCCCTCATCACGAATGTGAAATAGCTCAATCGGTGGCACATTCGGGTCATGATGCAGTGCGTTATTGGATGCACAATAATATGATTACCATTAACGGTCAAAAGATGGGTAAATCATTGGGTAACTTTATCACTTTAGATGAATTCTTTACAGGCAATCACAAATTGCTTGAACAGGCTTATTCGCCTATGACAATACGTTTCTTCATCCTTATGGCCCATTATCGTGGAACGGTGGATTTCTCCAATGACGCATTAAAGGCTGCAGAGAAGGCTTATGATAGAATGATGGATGGGTGGAAACGCTTGAACGAACTGAAAGCCGGTGATGAAACCACTGTGGATTTGAACGTTGAAGAGTTGAATCGAAAATGTGCTGAGGCAATGAATGATGACTTGAATACGCCTACAGTGATAGCCAATCTTTTTGATGCATGTCGTGCAATAAATCTTGTGAATGATGGTAAAGCCACAATTTCTCAAGCCGATCTTGACGCATTGAAACAGGTCTTTAAAGTATATTTGTTTGACATACTTGGTGTGCGTGATGTTGCTGCTTCGGGGGATGTGAATTTGAAACCTTATGAAGAAGCGGTGGACTTGCTATTGCAAATTCGTAAGAATGCAAAGGATAACAAGGATTGGACAACAAGTGACCTTATTCGTAATCGCCTTGCCGAAATAGGTTTTGATGTAAAAGATACCAAAGTCGGTTTTGAGTGGAAGGTTAAATGAGTGTAATTGAAAAACGAATTATATGAATAAGATTATAGGTGTGGTAGCATTGGCTGCTATGGTATTGACTTCATGTCAATCGACCTCAAATAAAACAGAGGGGAATGAAGCAACCGTCATCACAAAAGATGTGGTTTATAAAGGAACATTACCTGCGGCTGATGGACCGGGTGTTGTATATGAACTTACATTGAAAGGTGATACGGCTTACACTCTTGATATGACTTATCTTGAGGCGGTTTCAGGTCGTGATACAACGTTTACGACTGAAGGTAAATTGCAAAAGATACAACAAGGAGAGAAGAACGCTTTCAAGTTGGAATCTACTGGTGTAGAGCCTGCAATATATTTTGTTGAGGTAAATGACTCTGTTTTGCGAATGTCTAATGATAGTTTGCACGCAATTGAAAGCGAGCTTAATTATGATTTGACGAAAGTGAAATAATATAAACAGATTAAGAATGTTAAAGGAGCCGTTTAAGGCTCCTTTAATGTTTTAGAATTTAATGATTCTTTTTTAATAAGAATTCCAATGGAATGTGAAGACGAGATTCCCAAGAGTTTTCATCATGAGCATGACCCGGAAAGAATTTAGTCATAAAATGCTCATTATCCCAACCTTTGGTTGCAAAGAGTTCGTCAATTTGTTTTTGTAGTGGGATATAGCCTTCATCTATGGTTTTATCTCCACAATCCATATAGATGAGATGACTGTTGACTTCGGGAAGATTCTCGTAAAGGTAGTCTCGGAATGCTTTTGACCACACAGGAACTTCGGCAGGTGCATTGGTGATGACAAGAGGAGTGTGTGTTGATAGAGAACCGGCACCACCAAACACTTCGGGATATTCACAAATTGCATACATTGAAATCAATCCTCCCATACTTGAACCCATTATGAATGTGTTGTTGTGGTCGGGAAGAGTCGAATAATTCTTGTCAATGAATGGCTTTAGTTCTTGTGTGATGAATTTTAAATAATTATCGGCAATGAAATCCTCTGATTTATATTTTGCTAAAAGTGTGTCATTTTCAGGAATGTAATCAAGTGCTTTACGTGGCATGTAATCGAAAAGGCGTCCTTCGGGATGATTGTTTATACCCACTACGATAAATGGGCGTGTGCGTCCATCTTTTTGAACGGCATTGGCTATACTGTCCACGTTCCAACTTTGTCGATTCCAAGATGTGTTTTTATCAAATAGCATTTGTCCGTCGTGCATATACACTACGGCATATTTCTTTGTTGGGGAATAATCTTCGGGTAACCACACCAACACGTCACGAGAATGAAAATATTCCGATTTGAATGTCGGATGAACATCCAAAATTCCGAAATCAACTTTTTGTACGTTTGACCCTTGCTCAACTTGTTTGTTTTGCCTGCATGCAATACATACAGCGATTATAACTATTATAGAAAGTATTTTTCTCATGAAAGTTCTATTTTCTTGTTTATATTGTAAAGATAAAGAAAAATATGGAAAGTTTTCTATCTTTGCACTGTAATTTTGAATTTAAGATAATATGACTTTGATAAATAATAATAAGGAACGATTTCAAGGGCATTTGGCTCTTTTGTTTGCAAACTCGGCTTGGGGACTTATGGCTCCCATCTCAAAGAGTCTGTTGAATTTAGGCTTAATATCTCCGTTGGCATTATCGGGAGTGCGCATTATGGGTGGTGCTCTTCTGTTTTGGCTTGTAAGTGCATTGGTTCCGGGCGATATAATCGAAAAAGAGAAGATAGAAAAAGGCGATTTTATTAAAATCTTCTTTGCCGGATTGCTTGTGATTGCTGCCAATCAAATATTGGTCGTACAAGGTATGAGTTACACAAGTCCGGTAGATGCTGCTGTTGTGTGCAGTACAACCCCTATATTTACTTTGATTCTTGCCGCTATTATTCTGAGAGAACGATTAACCGCATTTAGAATGGGAGGTGTTGCATTGGGCTTTGCCGCAGTCTTGGTATTTTCTTTATGGGGAGAACCCGATGTGGCAATGAATGTAACAAACCCTGTGCTTGGTAATACGTTATGTATAATTGCACAGATGTGTGGAGCAACATATCTGGTTGTTTTTGGCAAGTTGATAAGCAAATATTCTCCATTTACCATGATGAAATGGATGATGTTGATGTCGGCTGTTGTGATTATGCCATTTACGATAGGCGATATTGTGCAAATTGACTGGACTTCGGTTCCTGTTGAAGGACTGTGTGAGCTTGCATATATTGTGGTGTTGGGTTCATGCTTGTGTTATCTTATGATACCTTTTGCTCAACGACGATTGAAACCTACGGTTATAGCCATGTACAATTATTTACAGCCTGTTGTAGCCACTCTAGTATCGGTAATTATCGGTATGGCGGTACTTGACGCTGTAAAAGTGGGCTCGGCATTGCTTATTTTCTTAGCCGTGTGGATGGTAAGCAAAGAGCAATAACGAATGTTATAAGACATGTGAGTGTTTCGCCTACAGGGACAGCAAGCCAAATACCATTAACACCAATCCATTCGGGCATAAGCCAAAAGGCAAGCCCCATAAAAAGGAATCCGCGCATAACGGTGATTAACATTGCTATGCGACTGCGTTCTACACTTTGAAAATACACTACTGCAATGATATTGATAGCACATGGAATAAAGCTGAGTGCATAGAGTGGAAATCCTTGAGTAGCTATTGCATGAGTAGGGCTTGTTGAAGTTACGAATAACGATGATATTTGATAACTGTAAAAATATGTTGTTATAAAAATAACAATACTGCAAGCAATTGCTGCCGTTATGGCGAGACGTGTTGCCGAGAATATACGTTTATTATTCTTAATACCGTGATTATAGCTTATTATGGGTTGAGCCGATTGGGCTATTGCGCTGTCAAGCATGAAGATTATGGGGAAGAAATAGCATGCTATACTGAATGCTGCCACACCGTTTTCTCCTAAATGCTTCATAAATACGATATTTCCTATCAACATCATAAAACTTAAAGCAAGTTCACCCAAAAAGGATGGGAATCCCAGCGTGCATATACGTTTGACAGCATGTGTTATGCGTATATTGGTCTTTGTAAAAGAAATGGATTGAAAGTGTAGTTGTCTTTTATGGTTAGATAGGTAGAAAAATATCATTAATGCTCCTATTAAAGAACCGATACTTGTGGCTACTGCAGCTCCCATTATTCCAAATTGAAAAGGAAAGATAAACAAATAATCCAAAACAAAATTTATGATTGCTGCGGTGATTGAACATGCCATAGCATATTTGGGGGCGCCATCAAGTCTCACAAAGAAACTTCCCGATACAAGAAATGCATTGCTTGCTGCAAACGGCACAAATCCTATCATATAGAGTTTTGCCAATGGCATGAGACTTTCAGAGCAACCGAGCAATCGTAATGATGTGTGTGGAAAAGAGAGTATCACGGCTGAACATAACAAAAGAAACAAGGTGGAAACGAGAAGCGAAACCGACATGTAATAACGTGCTTTTTCCTCTTTCCCTTGCGATAGGCTTATTGACGCTATGATAGAGCCTCCCATGCCGAACATAAGACCTATACCGGTACCGAAAGCCCATACCGGAGCCACAATGTTGACTGCTGCTAGTGAATCGCTTCCCAATCCGTGACCCACGAAGATTCCGTCGGTAATGATTAGCAAAACAGAAAACATCATACCTGCCACCGTGGGGAAAAACAGCTTGCTGAAAAGTTTTCCTATCGGTTCTTTTCCATAGTCTATGCTCTCTTTACTCATAGATGAATTAAGTTAAATATTTGGGCAGACTTTTCTGTCTGCCCTTACTATAAACATTAAAGCCTTGTTTTTGTTTATCGGTTCAATCTTTTCGGATTGCTTAGATTGTTACGCGTGTCGTCATATTTGTTTCCGGTGTAGAAACTGTTGCTGAAGTTGGTACCGAATTCCTCTTCTTCATCATCTTCTTCAGTTTTTGGTGGCACATAGCTCTTTGGCTTGTTCTTTCTTATTTCCATTGGTTTTTGTGCGTCAAGAGGAAGTTCATATATGTTCCAATTCTGTTCCACATCCCAGTTCTTTTTCAATGAAAGTTTTTTAGGGAAATAATACACTTCTTCAGGTTGACGGTGTTCACTATATTTGCCGGTATCCCATTTTCCGTTACCATTGGCATCGATAACCACACGAGCATAATAATCGCCCGGATTGATATTGAACATTTCCACTACACCGTTTTTCACCGGTGCAATGTATTTTACGTTGTCGCCTGCGTCGAGTAGTTCCACAAATGCACTATCGGTAAGATTTATCTTGAAAAACAAGTTGGAATATTCTTCAAGAGCTTTCACTTTAAATTCGGTTTTGATTTTACCGTTGTATATACCGTAAACGCTTGTAATGGCAATAGAGTCCACACTTATTTCGTAGGTTCCTCCCGGTTCCCAACTATAGTCAACTTTATAAGCCAACAAGCCTAGCGCGGAGTCGCGTTCCAATTCCACATCACCCAATTCATTCCAAATGGTATCTACTTTTTGTTTTAAATGGACGCTACCCGGAATGATTGTATCTATCGGAGCTTCGGACGTAAATCGTAGTGGAGCATACACCTCAATGGTTCCGGGACTTGAAACGTTAAATTTCAGTAGAGGAACAGGCGGGATAGAATCGACCAATGTATCTTGTTGCTCATTTTTCTTTTTCTTGTCTTCTTTCTTGTCCTTTTTCTTCATTTTTTTCAAGTTGAAGTAAAGAGAATCGTTGGTAAATGTACGATTATCCAGAGTGTCGGTGTGCAGATAGCGCATATTCACCCTTATAGAGTCTGATTTAATGAGGGCAGAGTCCAGAATCCAGTAATTCAAAGTATCGTTATGTTGTGAATTGTCAAGAATATACCATTTTTTACTATTGTCATAGTTCGCCGGTTGAACCACTTCCAGTGAAGGCAATGAATCGCTTGGCGCCGAGAAAATCACGGAAAAACGGTTGTCGGCAGTACGTTCATTCTTCACAAGGTATAACGATTTGTATTCTTCATTAAACGAGGTGAGAAGAATATCGTTAGGCAGGTATAACGTGTGTTTTGCCTGATAAATGGTATCGGTTACCATTTGCGATGTGAATATGGTATCCATCGTCTCTATTTCAGTAACCGAAGGCACAATTATTTCATCAAGAAAAGCCAAATCCTCACTGCGGGCAAACTTGTAATCCCTATCCACGTCATTCAGAGCAAAAACATGATATTTGCCCGGTTTCATGTTGCGCACGGTGAATTGCCCCAATTCATTGGTACGTGCTATTCGTTCAAAAGGAATGGTACTGAAAGCCGAGTCATCCAAACAAGAATGAATACCCACAAAAAACTCCTTTTGAGGTTCAAGGTCGCGAGCATTCAGCACAATACCCGAAATTTGCAATGTATCGATGGTATCACCGGTAGCAAAAGCGAAAGAAAACCCGTCAAGCGGATTTTGCTCGTTGTTGTCTTGGATAGCATTGCTGAAATCTATAACATAAGTGGTGTTAGGAAGCAATGTATCTTTCAATTCTATGTTGATTTTCTTTCCGTTTGCTCGTATCGTAGGATTTTCCTTTTGAGCCGGTGACACAACCACCTTAGTTGATTGGTCTTTCAATTGAATGTATTCGTTGAAAAGAATTTCAATTTTGTTTTTATTGAAGTTGGTGGAATTGGGACCCGGATTACTGCTTAAAAACACCGGCGGATCAACGTCACGGGGACCGCCTTCGGGGCGACCTATACTTGCACATGAGTATAGCAGTCCTAAAAGGATAACGATAATGAGAAAATATGTACTTTTAACTGATTTCACGACTGTTTTGTTTAAAAATGATGAGCTCAGAGCTTAAAATGATATAAGCAATCAATAAGTTCGGCAAAGTTACATAAAATTCAATAAAAACACTACCTTTGCGGTGGTGAAAAGGATTTTACTCTACATATTACCGTTTTTTGTTTTGGTGGGGTGCGGCAGGCACTCTGTCGATTCTCGCCTTGCTCAGGTGAATGAGCTTGCCAATCGCAACGAGACCGATAGTGCCATGATGGTGCTTTCAAGCATTGAAAAACCGTCGTTGAACGAGCATAACCGCCATTATTACGACCTTATGAGCATAAAAACTCGTGATAAGGCTTATCAAGACATCACCGGCGATACTGTTATCACCGATATTATCGATT
>CAZTFX010000076.1:0-10811 GCA_964613095.1 uncultured Muribaculaceae bacterium
ATCTATGGTTTCCTACGACCTTCAAGTAAGAGTGTGGCATACAGTTCACGCTTTTTCATAAACTAAAAGGCATTTAAATTAAACAATAATAAGTTATGTACAATCGTATTTACACCATTTCGCAAACTGTTATTCTTTCGACATTAGTACTTATAGTTTTTAATAGTTGTGTCTCTCGCTCCGATTATGACAAAGCACTACATGAATCTGATTCTTTGCAAACAAAATGTGATTCATTACATGCCGTATTGGAAAGCGAAAGAGAAATTGTTGCAGATTTAAATAAAACCATAGTATATCTAAGTGATTCAATAAAGAAATTACAATATCCTGCAGACCAAAGACTTGAGAATATAATAAATTTAATCAAGACAGACAGTTTAGATTTAGCAACTATAGAAATAGAGAATCTAAAAGTGTTATTCCCTTACTCTAAGGAGGCAAAGAACATACACCTTCAAACTGAAATTATAAATAAAAGGAGAGAGGCTATACAAAAAGAGCAAGAAAGAATTAAAGCTTTAGGCTTTAAGGTTCTAAAAGATAAGTCTGTCGTATGGGAGAAAAAGTCTAATGGAGATGAAATGAAGTATACATTTTCTAATTTTCACTTCGGTAGGCAATTTACATTTAATTATATAAATGATATAAGCGAGTATTATTACAGAACAGCCGATAAAGGTAATACATATATATTGGCTGATATGTCAATATACACCAAGTCTGATTATGCATATACTCCGAGTGTGTATGCGTGTGCCATTTTAGATGGAAAACTCTCCCAAATAGGATACTTTACTTCTGAATACGAATCTTATGATACTTATGGCGAATATTTAGGGAATTATGCAGATACATCTCATGATTTCTCAAAAGTTAATACTGTTAGATATAACATTGCAGCAGAAATATCACAGGAAGAAGCCAAACGCCCAATCGTTATATTAATGATAAAAGACAATGAGTTGAAATCTGTTAATGGCTTAACCGTTTCTGAAGTTAGCGAAAAATGTGAAGTCATAAGAATTCTAAATAGAGCGAAACTTTAATAATAGCCATAGTTTTTAAGAATAACAATAGTCTGCGAACCCGCAGACTATTGTCGTATTATCTCATCTGTGATAAAAATAGTATACCGCATAGGAAATGTGAAATTTAGATTTTTTTGTTAATTTTGTGATGATTAAAATTAAAAAGCATAAATATGGAGAATATCAGTAACATTTATATAGTAGCCCCTATTGCTTTTGGACTTGTGATAGGCTGGATTGTTTTCTACTTTATTCGTCAGTATAAAGAATACAATGTTACAAATTTGAAACAAACAGCATCTGTTTTTATCGGTGGAGCGGGCTTTTGCTCATTACCTTTCTTTGCAGATGCATCAATAGGTAGTATATCTATTATGTGCTACCTATTGGGATGTGGTTTGGGTTGTATATTGCATTTATTTTATCAGTTTATTATTTCGTTATGTTTTCAAAGTAAATTCAATAGGACTTTTGATCGATATATTTTAATGTCTTCGTGTAGCATTCCTGTAGAAAATCGCGAATACATTAAATACATTGGTATTTATGCAACAAGATTAGAAGAATGCTTTAGTTTATTGCATGAAGATAAAATTAAAGAAAACGAATTTATAGACTTTATTGAAAAATGCCCAATCACTAAATCTGATTATGATTATATGTGTAAAGTAGATGGAGATTATTTCTTGTTGTCAGATGGCGTTATTGCATATATTAATGCAAAGGGGTTTAGAAAGTATTTCAAAGAGTAATTATATGTTATTCTTTCTCAATGCTACCCTAATAAATTCTTGGAATGGGTATGATAGCAATGAAGACTATTGCCCTGCATAGTTTCGGTATTACACCTGACGATTTATTTATCGTTACTGCTCGTGAGTTCGGCTTCAAACGTACAGGTGAGAACATCATCTACTCACTTCGCAAGGTGTACCAGCAGATGCTCAAAAATGGCGAAGTAACAGAGGTAGATGGCAAGGTGCAAATTGTATAGTTATTATTGGGGTAATGATGCAAAAAGCGGGCTTTTTACATCATTGCCTCATTCACAAATATCATCTATAATAGACTTAATATCCCTAGGCACCCTATTTTCATCGTCGTGGTCTAAATGAAAGGCATGGTATACATTGTCCGATTATTGCTTAAATTCAATGTATTGATGGTGTTTACAATCATAATAGTATAATATTTTAGAATTTTCACCTAATGCTAGATTTAACATATTAGAAGCCTCTTCATTACTACACATTAAAACAGATACTTTATCTCCTTTATTAGATGGAAATGCACCTTTACCATTTTTTCCATGTTTAGGATTCCAATTATAAATTCTTTTTGGATGTCTATTTAAAGAAAACCAAAGTGCTATTTTCTTTATGTCTGGGGTAACTACGTTGATTGAATAATTAGCATCTTTATACTTTGTTTCTATAACATCTCCTGCACACGAAAACGCATCATGGTTGATTATTAGACATCTGTTACTTTCGTCAATGTGCTGACGTTTAGTTACTTCACAAAAAGTGTCATTCTTGATTGGTGTGGCAAAATAATAAAATGAGTCTGTTTCTTCTTGTTTGCTATAATTCCGCCAATTCTCACCCCACAAGGACATCAGCCTTCTAAATCTTGTTCTAATATTAGGATAATAATCTTCTACGATATCAATAGGCAATAGAAAAGCATCAATATTCTCGGAATCATAATACCCAATATAATTTTCAATGCGGAATACATTTAAAATTTCATTTATAATACTTATGTGCTTATTGTAATATGTGGCAGGTTTAAGGTCAACTTTATTGATGTAATGAGGAGTGTTTGAGACGTCCTCGTAAACGGGGAAAACCATAAATATTTCGGATGAAGCCATATCAAAAACCAGTTATAGTCCTTAAATCTATATCAATTTGATCAAAAAAACCTTTAGGAGGTCTTTTTATATGCCCACTCTTAGATATGTCTAGAGAATGAGAAATTGCAATATGCTTATTGTCATCTCGACTAAAATAGAATATTGCTAAATGTTCTGGATTTATGAGCTCATTCTTAAGGGCTACAAGACTGCCATTTATAATATGGTCACTATGAGTTTCTATTATAATTTGAACTCCCAATGATACAGCTCTTGCCATCAATTCCATCAGTATTGCCTGTCCTTTGGGATGGATATGTGCTTCAGGATTCTCTATAAGTATAATAGAATCTTGTCTGGCACTAAGAATAGATATCAAAATTGGCAAAACATATGTTATGCCAAATCCTGTGTTTAATGCAGACATATCTTCTGTTATAGTATTCTCCTCCCTATTAAATCTATATTTCAATTTAAGGTCCTCTCCTATAGGTTCAATTTTAATTTTTATGTTTGGAGAAATTTTTCGTAACCAAAGTTCAACTTGTGTTAACAATCTATAATCTATAGAGTCTTCATTCTCTTCCTTAATTGCTAAGCCGTTTATAGGGATATTTGTGTTTTTATAGTGTTCAAGGAAATGAATAGCATACTCACATTGTCCCATAACCTTGGAGATTTGTTTCTTACTAACAACCAATGAAGTATCTCTGTTATATGTCTTCTGTGGACCAAAACGGAATGCACTTAAATATTGAAATGAATCGTTAAATAAAGAATATTTTGATAATATATTTTTATCGGTAATATTTGTTTCTATACCAGGAAGTAACGTATCCATTATATTATCAGGGTACTGAAACTTAAACAATAGATCATTATGGTTATCAAACTTCAACTCCATATTAAAATAATGCTCATTTGAAGATTGACAAGCCAATTCTCCAGATATGCCAGCATCACATAAATCTCCTTTTAGATTCATGCCAACATCTAAATCATTCATTAAATATGACTGACGTAACAAAATTAAGGACTGTATTATGGTTGACTTTCCCATACCATTCATGCCTGTTAATATTGTTAATCCTTTTATTGTTAACTCCGTATCATTGTGCAGTTTAAAGTTCCTAATATTTAACTGTCTTATCATAAGTTAATAATTTTAGATATTAATTCTTTAATTGAGTTAAAACGTTTTTCAACAGAATATTTTTGTCCTGTTCCCGTAGATATAGCAGCATTAAACGCTTTGTCATTAAATAAATTAATCAAGCCATCTTTGAATGTTTCCGCATTCCTAATTAACAACTCTCTTTGGCTATTAGTTAACCATGCAATATTAACACTCAGTGAATCGAAAACTGCTTTAGAAATAGGTTTTTTTCTATCATTTTTATCATACCTTCTTCTAAATGTATCATCTCCAAAGATTGTATAACAACATTTCATTGTTTCATCAAATATTTGACGTATATTGAACAATCTTTCCTGTGTCATTTTATTTAATTCCCCCATTTTATCATTCAAGAATGTGTCTAACTCGCCACTATATTCATTATAACCAATAAAAAACGCAACAAAGCGATTTGCGAAATCTCTGTCTTGCATTCGTTTGCTTTTAACTGAATTATTTGTCGCTATTTTGAATGAATCTAGCTCTGCTAATTCCTTGATAAACTTAGCTGCAGTACCTTGATTGAGAGCATGACGCATTTCTTGAGGAGTCAATGGTTCTCCTGCGGTATTGACTCTTTGAAAGATAATAAATTTAACATCGTTTGGTGTCCCTTTTCTCAAAGTATTCATGGTGATTTTTAGAGACTTGATACGCTTTATTTCTGGACGTTCAAGTTCTAAGTATGTTTTTCCTTCAAAGTTGTTTAGGAATTGTAATCCTTGTAATCGTAAAGCATCTTTTTTATGCGCTTTGAGAATAAAATCTCGGATAGCACAAAGCCTCTGTAACCCATCAATTACAGATAGTTTTTTGGTTATAGGATCTTCACTAAAATAAAAAGAAGGTAGTGGCAATCCTAATAATATAGATTCAATCAGTCTGCTTTTCTTTGTGGGGTTCCATACGTCAGTCGAACGCTGAAAATCAGGCTGCAAGTCTATTTCTTCATTTTCAAGCTGTTCTATGATTGAACCTAAGTTAACAGTTGCAATGTCTACATCTATTTCATTAGGATTAAACGGTTTCGTTATAGGCTGATTATTAGTTTCATCATATATGTTTTCATCTTCGACAAGATTTTCATAATCTTTATTTTTATAATCATCATATGAATCTGCCTCAATTCTATATACTTGTTTATTATCCATATGCTACATATTTTTTTAGATATGTGTATCTATATATTATTTTTTGATTAAACAATATTAAGTTCTTCGTTTGATCTCAATAAATCATTAGGGGAGACATCAAGAATTCTCGCTATATCATAGAGAACAGGAATTGATGGCTGTGATGTATTGGTGACATATGAATTAACTTGCCTGAATGTTTTTCCTAGTTGTTCTGCCAGCCATATTTGTTTAACGCCTTTTTCGCATAAAACTTCTTTGATGCGATTATATTTTATATTATGCTTCATCCTTACTTAATAGAATTATATAGTGCAAAAATAAGAAACATTTTTTCATATAGCAAACTTTAAACTAAATATTTTAGTACTCAATCTAAAACAAAAGAATGACTCATGAATATATAGATTATTTTTACTACTTTTGCACCTAGAAAAAGCGTTCTTTTCAATAATGCAGAATAAGACAGATAAGGGAACTTTGCTTGTTTCTAAATCGTTACCTGTTGTAAATTCGGATTCTGTAAATCGTTTGTTTTCAACGAGAAAGAAGAAATATTATGACTCGCTACATGAAGATGGTGAAGATCGTTGTTCTATTGAAACGCACAACGAAATATGTTCATCGTTGGCAACGCTGTTATCCGATAGTATAGACGTAGGTAACACCAATGTGAAATATAGTCTGGTCATAACATCAACCCACAAAACCAAACACAGCTTCAATAATCAAGGATTATCACCTCAGGTCATTAAAGCTATCGTAAATCTCTTAGCCAATCACATTGATGAATTTACTTTTCTTACCGCTTTCACCCATTTCATCTGATATATGCTGTTCTTTTAGAATATAGATTCTTTCGTTTCTGTGGTGAGAAGTTCAAGAGCTTTTATACCCATTACTGAATTTCCCTTGGAATTCAATCTGGGACTCCACACTGCAACCGAATATTCCAACGGATAAATGGCAACGATACCACCGCCCACTCCACTCTTTCCGGGAAGTCCCACCAAATAAGCAAATTCACCTGCTTCATCATAAAATCCGCAAGTTTGCATAATTGCATTCATTCGTTTCACTTGAGACGAAGTTAGTGTTACTCCTGCATAATTAAACTTCTTACGATGATTGGCAAAAGCTAGAAATGCTCTGGACAATTCACTGCAACTCATTTCAATTGAACACATCAAGAAATAAAAATGCAACACACTCTCTATATCATTATCTATTGTACCATGATACTTTAGCAAATTGGCTATAGCCGCATTCAGATAGCCATTCTCTCGTTCCGACAACGCCACAGCTTCATTATATTCTATCGAATCATCACCTGCCACAGCGCGTACAAATGCAAGAAAATCATCTTTGGGATTTTCCAAGTGCGACATCAGAATATCGGTCATTACTATGGCACCTGCATTGATAAATGGATTGCGAGGTATCCCCTTCTCAACCTCAAGTTGTATAAGTGAATTAAAGGCTGTTCCCGATGGTTCTTTCCCTACTTTTTTCCACAACTCATCACCTTTTAAAGAAAGGCACATGGCAAGAGCAAACACCTTAGATATACTTTGAATTGAGAAACGAGTATCAGCCTGCTCTATAGAATAAATTTCACCATAAATAGTGTGAATGCACATTCCGAATTGGTCGGGATTAACCTTAGCCAACTCAGGAATATAATCGGCTTGTTTTCCCTCTTTCGCATAAGGCTGTATCTCTCTGTATATATTTTCAAGTATCTGTTGATAATCCATAAAACACGTTATTTAACACTCCATTGTTTACACTGTATCTACAACAATAGAGATACTACAAAAATAGTGATTATCGGCTACCGATAAAAATTTTGAGCATACAAAAAGTTTCTTTTTAAAAGATAAAAAAGAGTCGACGATTTCAACCGCCGACTCTTATACTAATCAAAATAAAATCCTAACTGCTTATAAAATAACCTTAGTTACTTTCTTGCCTTGCTTCTTGATGAAGATTCCGTTTTCAGGATTAGCAACCTTCATACCTTGCAAGTTGTAGTATTCAACAGGAGCATTGGTATCTTCGGTTTCGATAATCTCAACAGCCGAAGAACCACTGCCATTAATTGTCCACTTACTTGGAGTAACAACAGTATTGGCATCACAAGGAACTGCATGAACACAGTATCCGGCTTGTTCGTTATAACAATGCAAGTTGTTTGCATAGTCAAATGCCAATCCCCAAATTACACCTTCATTTGATTGAATTGTTACTTTATGTGTAAATGCAGGTACTCCATCAGTCCAGACTACATCAAATACAGGAATTTGTCCATTCAATCCTACGATAGCAAACAAAGAGCCATCAACAGAAAGAGCCATACCTGATTTTTTACAACCCGGTAATACTCCGCCAAGGTCAGTCGCATAGTTATAAATAGTTCCGCCATTGTCAATAAAGAAGAATCCCGGTGCATAATTTGAGCTGCCTTCACGATATTGTGAAATCAAATGTCCACTTTCTACTGTAATCAACGAATGGCATGCAGTATTGAACATCTTAGCATCTGCATCACTTACCCATTCCGGACTTCCACTCCATGTGTCGGCTGTGCCGATATTATTATATTTCAACAATTGTGAACCGGAAGCACCTGAATAAGAACCAACAGCATACATATCTCTTTCTTCACCTTCACCGAAGAAAGAAACTGCACATGGTGAATTGCCGGATGCTACTTGATGTTCTTTTGTAGGATCGGCTGGATCAAGCATCCAAATACCACCCTTATCAGAGCTATTATCAGCTACATAGAATTTACCGTTTGACACAGCACCACGATGTAAGTTACCTGCATGTTCTGCCCAATATCCTGTTTCACTCTTAGTAACTCCATCAGCACCATATACATAGATACCTTTACTATCAGCACTTACATATACATTTCCGAAGTAATCACTTTCAGGATTATTATCCACAGCTACACCACCGTTTAATAAAGCGTCTGCACTTGCACCCCAAGCATTGTCACTGAATAGAATATCAGTACCATTATTCACTTTATTGGCTACAGATACACTCCATTTATAATCACCGGTCAATAAAGAACAGTCAATAGTATAAGAGTGTTCACCTTCATCAAGAGTTCCTATACTGTAAATAACATTTTCGCCTCCGTTTGTAGGAGTAAGAATAACATCTACATGTGTTGAAGCACCGGTCAAATTAAATGCAAGAACTGCATTGTTACTACCATCATCAGGATGTTGTACCGACAAATTATATGCGTAAGCATTTGGTGTTGCAGGCTGTTCTACACCTGCTGTTGTGTACTTATAAACCTTTCCATCAACAACCAAGAAGAATTCAATTTCTGCACCGATAGTCTTAGGATTATCTCGATCACTAGCGTCGATTTCAAGAGCTAATTCTGCATGAGCTGAAGCATAGGTGTATTCGGTAGCTTCGATTTCAGCTCCGTTCACCTTTATTTCTGTAGCTTTATCAAGACCTTTTGTTACATCAAAAGCTGAAAGCCCTACGACTTTACCGTCTTCGTTGATATTAGGTGTAACAAAAACAATATTGCCGTTATATTTGAAGAACGAACCGTTTAATGATACAGCAGGAACAAGACCTTCCGGCATAGTCGCCAAAATTGTATTGTCAACCATCTGTCCTCCATCAGTTACAAATTCCGTAGGAAGAGCAATGTTTCCATCCATAACAAATTGTTCGTTTTCTGCTGTAAGTTCATTATAGAAAGGAGATGGAACCAAAGAATGAGATTCTCCGAATGCACCGCAATTCCAAGGAGACTCTGCCGTATAATCGTTCATTCCTAATTCTCCACCCTTAACACCATCTATTATACCGAATCCTGCAAAACGGAAATGCTTATTGTAATTTCCTGCATTATGCATTACTGTCACCAAGTAATAACCATCTTCCAGTGTTCCACTATAAGAAATCGTCAAACCAATACGTCCTGTAGCGTACATAGCAGCAGTTTGAGAAGAGAACAATTCAATTGCTTCACCGGTAGGTACTCCGTTTTCATCATTTTCCCACTTGTAAGCACGGTAAGTTCCTCCTCCTGTTGCATATGTATTCTTGCTGTAGTTACCGCCAAGCAGATAACCATCGGCAGTCAATGTGATGTCGGCTAGCACAAGGCCTTCTGCGAAATCAGCGTCTGTTTGGCATGCAGTTGTACCTAATTCAGTAACCGTATTGTCAATTAGGTCAACCACATATACTGAAGGTGTGTTAGTTGCGTCAAGAGCAAGAACATATAATTTATTGTCGCGTACTATTTGACGACGAACAGTCTTGCCGGCAAGTTGTTCTGCAAGAAGAGAAATTTCTGCACCTACTACATTGTATGCGTCAGCAAGAGCATAATCTTTTCCTGCAAGAGAGTCCGGATAGTTTACATATTGAACCTTTGGAGGAATATAATTTACATTTTCAAGGAATGCTGTAGGATAGGCTGTGGTTGCAGCTGTTACAGTTACTGTTATAGGATCTATAGGTTTGTAATCTGCACTTTCGAATTCCACAGTGTATTCACCCGGTTCCAATCCTGTGAACACGAATGCTCCGTTATATTCATCATCGGTAGTATAAGTTGCCACCTCAGCACCTGCCTTTTTTAATATGACTTTCACATTATTTAGAGGAAGATAAATATCGTTGGTACCTACACGACCATGATAATATTCGTGAGTAAATTTTTCATGAAGGTCACGTACTACACCATAGATATCTCCGGTAGATTCCTTTGTCCATCCGAAATATTCGGCTACACCACGAGCATAAGTCACTCCTTCTTGGCGGTCAACGTCCCAATTCATGGCACGATGACGAGATGGTTGGTAAGTATGGAAATATCCTTCGACCAAATAGCCGGGTATATCATGCCTCAAAACGCCAAGTTGTTGTTTTGCGATTTTACCTTTACCTGCAGCAAGGTCGGCAGCAGTCATTGTATAGTCATAATGCGTCCATGCTTGATGGCGATCAAGGATACTGTAATTCCATCCGCATCGACTCATTTCCTTAGAAAGAGCATCTTTTGCGTCATCACTACCGTATCCGTCTATAGCATAATACAAATAATTTGTTTCAATACCGGAAGCTGCATTAGAGTGGATGGAAATAAACATATCGGCTCCCCAAGCTTCGGCTTCGGCTGCGATTTCAGACAAGCCTCGGTTGTATTTATCATTCTCAGGATTTTCCACACCACTGGATAAATATGCAGGCCAAGCACCGGCTTTAACATGACTCATCACAATATTTGTTTGGGTTAAGTCAAGAGCTGCACCTACACGTGAAGGGTCACTGTTTTCCTGATTTTTTGTTTTATCAAAAGGTACTCCATATTCAATCAGTTTTTCAAGTAAACCGAATGCTTTTTGAAGATTGGTATTTGATTCAAAAAAGTTAGTGGTATCGTTATTTTCCAGATTTGTATAAGGATCGTTTGCTCCATGTTTAACTGTTCCCATTGCACGGTCATTGGCAGTCCAAGAGCCGTGACCCGGATTGATATAGATACGAATGTCTTTAACAGACGTTTGTGCGTTTGCACCTGCGCCCACTAGAAGCGCCATCGCTGCTGTTGCTAATAG
>CAZTFX010000077.1:0-10520 GCA_964613095.1 uncultured Muribaculaceae bacterium
TATTTTCATTCACTTTGGCGAGATTTTTTTATCTCATGGGCATTTCATAATATTTGTTTAAATTCTAAATTAAATAAAGTTGTTTATCAATATACTTATTTGTATTGTAGATAAGGAGATTGTTTAAATGCCTGATCGATTGCAGTTGTTAACTTACTTTCATCGGTTTTGGTAAATGAAGCTACATTCGTGATGTAATTATTCCATATTACAGTAGGATTTGTATTGGTTGTAGTAGGAGTAACCGATGTAATATCAATCATTTCACACAAGAGAGAACCACTTGTATAGCTGTAAATAAATTGATAAGGATAATACCAATTGCCATTTAACCAAGGCCACCAGTAAGAAGGAGACCAATACCATGGATAGTCATACCACCAATTAGGACTATCTACAAAGTAGTATGTGCTTTTTATATAAGAGATTTGTAAGCCATAAGTAGCTTCACTCTTGTCTGCAACTTTGGTATATCCTTTAGATTGCATTTGAGCAGTGTAAGCATTAATAATGAAATCTCCTGTTACAGAATCAAGATAGGTTACCTTTTGGCTTTTATTACCTATAAGAAGAACACTATCGGGTACATAGAATGTATTGCCTTTAGTGAAATTCGCATTTTTGTCATACTGAGTGTAAACTACGTAGTCATTTTGAACTTTGTCCAAATCCGGCTCTTTTTCACATGATGTAAATAGTAATGCCGTGAAAAGTAAGGGAATTAATTTTTTCATATACATAATAATTTAAGTTAGTAAATGTATTCTTGTTTATTCCCTTATATAACAATACCGGATTAGGAATGTTTAGTCTGAGGTGCTGTGAGGTGATAATATTTCTGTGTTAAAATAGGTAAAGTCATTCCTGAATAAAAACGAAGAGTTGTACTTTGGGAGGCATTATGTTCCTGTCGTGGAGACCACTTTTTCTCTGTTCCTTGAGCACCTAAAATAAGAGTTCCTTTACCACATCGGTTATTAATTTTGTCAAGTACGTTCATCAGTCTTTTTTGTTTGTTCAAATCAATATTTTCAAAAATATTAAGTTGAATATCGGTAATTTTTACCAAATGACTCACAGTTACACCTGCCTTTCTATATTTGTATCCATTACGAAATATACAGTTGAACGCTTTTAGGGCATGTTGGGTAAGATAAGCGGTGTCAAAAGATGGTGTTTCGAGTCTTATATTGCATGAGTTTGCATAGTATGGAAGATTTGTATTATGTATATCTCCTCTTATGTAAACGCTAATCATTGTGGCAGATGAGTTTTGAGCTCTTAATCGTTCAGCACAACTTGCCGTAAAATAAGCTATGGCTTCCCACAATGTTTTTTTGTCGTTAATTAGAGAACCAAATGATCGAGAAGACATTATAGATTTATTTTCTTCTGTTATTGCATTTACTTTTGTACAATCTTCACCATTTAATTCTCTTATAATTCGTTCTTCTGTAATGGAAAATTGACTCCTTATCCAAGATAGTGGAGCTTTGGCAAAATCATAAGCTGTGGATATATGGAAACTTTTTAATGTGTCTGAAAGTCTTCTACCTACACCCCAAACATCGCTGATAGGTATTTTGTGTAATGTAGACTCAATTTTACTATGTTGAGTTAAAAGAAATACATTATCATTTATGTGTTGAGACTTTTTGGCTATGTGTGAAGCAATTTTTGCAAGTGTTTTTGTTGGTGCTAAACCGATACTTACCGGTATTCCTGTATAACGCTTTACCTTTTTTGCAAGATTACAAATAAATTCATAATTTTTTGTATCATCATCATAAGGTGCTTTAAAAAAACACTCGTCAACTGAATAAATTTGAAGATTCTCAACTTCTTCCCCTAATAAAGACATAACTCGATCGGAAATATCACGATAGATGATGTGCCTGCATGAAAGCATGATAACATTATCAGGATTGGTATATTCTTTGATTTTAAATGCCGGTAATCCCATAGGAATACCAAGAGATTTAGCCTCATTACTACGAGAAATAACACACCCATCGTTGTTGGATAATACTACAACAGCCTTTTTTTCAAGCGATGGGTTAAATAGCCTTTCGCATGACACAAAAAAATTATTGCAGTCTACCAGTCCATACATAAAATTACAATTAAAGAATTATTGCATTGATTCCTAATTTTTTAGAGTCTTTATTATATGTGTGACAATACCCCATACTTGAAAATTACTTTCTTCGTGAACGTGTATCGGCGGATATTGTTTATTAGCCGGAATTAAGTATATACCATCTTCTTTTATCGAAAGACGTTTAACTGTAAATTCTCCATCCATGAAACACACAGCTATGCTTTCTTCATGTGGGGTGAGTGCTTTATCTATAATTAACAAATCTCCGTCGTTAATACCACAATCAATCATTGAATCTCCTGAAACATGTGCGCAAAATGTGGATGATGGATTGTGGATAAGTTCACGATTCAAGTCTAGTGAATCGCTGTCACTATCTTGTGCCGGGCTGGGAAATCCAGCCGGAACTTTATTGCCCATGAGAGAAATATTTATTTCTTCATTTGGCTCAAGTCCGAATATGTTAATTTTTTCTTCCATAATAACTAAATGCAAATATACGAATTAATTTTCTAGCAGGGTCGAATGCAAGAAAATCAATATACCAACTTTTTTCGGTGTGTAGTTTGGGATAGGTAAAATCTAATACCTCTTTAATCGAAATTCGTTTTTTTACTACAGGCATTTTTTTACATTTTTTACCCAACTTTCAGTCGTGCGAAAAATGCAATCTAATTCCGAGTTTAATTATTAGAGTCTCTAATGTGGGCTTATTGGTTAAAAATAGTACATGAAAACGCTATAATTGATTGAATTTCTTATATTTACATTATTTGCGTTAGAAATGGATAAAAGGTGTGGTAAAAATAAAAAGGAAACATTTCTGTTTCCTTTCTTTAACGAGTAGCGGGAACGAGAATTGAACTCGTGACCTCCGGGTTATGAATCCGACGCTCTAACCAACTGAGCTATCCCGCCATTACCGTTTGCGAGTGCAAAGGTAAGAAACTTTTTTTATTCTTGCAACTTAAAATGGTTAAAAACAAAAGTTTTTTAATTTAATAGAATGTTATTATAATTACTTCGGTGGCATAATGCATTGAAAATCTTAATTGTATAATATGTTATATATACAATCTATGAAGTGATTGTTTTAGTCTGTTGTGCATATAATGTGACATGGTTACTTTTGTAACAAATAAAAAAACATATAATAATAAAAGATGTTGATTATGAAGAAGTATATTTGTGTTCCTTGTGGTTGGGTATATGACCCTGAGGTTGGTGATCCTGATGGAGGTATAGCTCCGGGTACAGTATTTGAAGATATTCCGGATGATTGGACTTGTCCTTTGTGCGGTGTAACTAAAGATGATTTTGAGGTTTATGAAGATTGATTTCATGATTCATAATACATTAATAAGCGGGTGATTATCTTTTGCTCGTTTATTATTTTTTTATGTAGTGTGAAATTTTAGAATACTTTTTTGTTTTATAGATGTATTAATATGAAAATGATATTATATGAAAAAGTATGTTTGTATTCCTTGTGGTTGGGTATATGACCCTGAATTGGGTGACCCTGATGGTGGAATAGCTCCCGGAACATCGTTTGAAGATGTTCCCGAAGATTGGGTTTGTCCACTATGTGGAGCCGGAAAAGAAGATTTTGAACCGGAGGATGAAAACTAATGTGAGTTCTCAACGAATAAAAGGTGTATAGTCAAGAGATTTTACGAATTAGTTTATGGCTTCTGAGAATAGAGTGGGTGTCGAAAAAACTTCGACACCTTCTCTAAATATTACCGTGTATGTTTATTGAGACGGAGATGAATCATATTATTCATACCGGACTTGGGGACCGACCAGGTGGTGTTACTTGTAAAAAAGGTGAGTAGAGTGGGAGAAAGGCAAAAAGTGGAAGAGTGGGGCGTTGAGTTGATTGACTGATATTGTTTGGATCTTTGTTTCTAATATGTTACAAAAAATCTTTAATTGGGAATATGGTAAATAAAATTATTTAAATTTATTCCAAATTGTAATAATTAAATATTTGTATATAAAATAATAAAGTATGTAAATCTTTGTGTTGTGTAACTTAAATGTAACAAATATGAAGTAAAATGTGTATATTTGTAACAGAATTTAAAAATATAATCAATAACTAAAATAAATAGGAGGTAATTATGGATTCTGTTACTTTTGAAAAAGAATTATTATCAGTAAGACCAAATTTGTTTAGCTATGCGTGTCAATTGACTCTATGTGAAGAAGACGCTGAGGATTTAGTCCAAGAAACAATGTACAAAATATTGAAGAATGCCAAAATGTTCGTTACAGAGAATAATTTTAAGGGATGGGCATTTACAATATTGAAAAATATATTTATAAATGATTACAGAAAGAATGCAAAACGTAAACAAACCAATGACGTTACACCTAATGATTATTTTTTGAATCTTAGTACCCTTTATACACAAGAAACACCCGATGCAGTAATGTCGGAAAAAGAAATAATGAAAGTTGTGAATTTGTTACCTGATGAATTGAGAATACCGTTTAATTATTATTTGCAAGGCTATCCTTATCAAGAAATTGCCGAAAAAGTGGGTATTCCATTAGGTACAGTTAAAAGTCGCATTTTCTTTGCACGCAAGAAAATGCAAAAACATTTAAAGGATTTCAGATGATATTTAGAGAACTTCCATAAACCATAACAAAGTAATTTATAGAAGCTCCCTCCGGTTATTTATCGGTTGATTCCTGACGATTTGATTCACTGTTGTTAAATTCTTTTTCTCGTTTCTGTTGCAGTTTCTCACGCTTTTTTAGCATGAAATGCAACAGAACGATAATAAGAAGCGTTGCACCAATCACACCGAAATAGAAAGTGTAGTCGCCTGCAAGAAAATGAGAACGACCTATGTATGCCATGCCTGCAAGGTAAATGAATAGTGCAATCGGTATTATTGTGGATTTTTTATAACGTTTCATTGTTGTTAGTAATTGTTGTTGGTTCTTCTATTTCTTTTAAATATTTTGAAGTCTCGGGATTAAAATTATTGCCTTTAAGATAGTCGTAAATCATTAGGCATGCCCATGCATCAATAGCCGCATAATCTTGTTGTGCCTGACTCAATGCGGGTGCTTCCCAATTAGACAAACGTTGGTTTTTTGAAATACGTTTATCGAAAAGAATGCCATATATTTTTTGAAGACTTATATCACTTATTCCATACGTCTTTACCAAGCTTTGTAACTCGACAAAACCTTCGGGAACAGCGTCTTTGGTTGAACGACGCAGTACACCGAAATCGTCTTTTAGAGATAACCCTATTTTTATTACATTTTTATCTTCCAAAATGTCTTTAAGACAGTCGGGAATACCTATTTTATTTATTCTGAAAAGAAAACATTCATCATGGGTGGAAAGTTGCATAAGAGCCATTTTCCTTATCACACCTTTTTGAAAAGATGGACGTGTTTCGGTGTCAAATCCTATATATTTATTTTTTTTCAGGAATGTTATAGCCTTTCTTGCGTCGGATACCGAGTTTATGACATGAATTTCACCGGGAAAAGTTTCTGTATCGAGAGAGACAAGTTCTTCCTTCGTTATGGTAATTTTTTGCATTGTTGATTCTCAAATAAATTCCCTACAAAGTTAGTAATGATTTTCGACAAAAGCCATAAACGTGAGAATTTAAATTGAGAACATAGTTAATACAGATATCTATTTTATATTTGATGTGTAAAAAAGAATAGGGGGATTGATGTTGCTTGGATTTATGTGGGGTATAATTCTGTTAAATAAATATGAATGTGTTAATCAGTGTTTTATGTGTGAGAAAAATACATTATTTTTGTGTGTATTTTTGTAAGTTATTGTCGAATGAAGATTTTTTTTGAGAAATATATACTTTCATTGTGTCTTTTATTGCTTGTTACTTCTTGTTTCACAGGTATTGAGAATACGAAGAAGATCACAAATAAGGATGTGGCAAAGGTGATTCAGGAAAGAGGAACTGAAAAAGAAACTGAATCGGTATATAATAGGATAGAGGTGGATAGTTTTCCCGATTGGGATGCCGGAAAGTGCTTTATTGTGGTTGATGACAATGTAAAACGAATATTTGTGCCATCATCGGCTTATAATTTGGATACATTGGATTTGTTAGGGAAAACCTTGAAATATGTGGGATATACTGAGGGTAATGTTCTTGATAATGAGCCTAAAGTTAATTTAAGATTTACTGATGGCATAAATGTATTTGTTTATTCCACTAAAAAGACTGTTGAGGAGATAAAACGTCAGAGGTTGATGATACAAGTGCCGTTTATGATTGAGACCGATTTGATAGAGACATATCAGCGACAGATAGGCGGTAAATCTTTTTTTATACGGACTCCTATATGGTATAATGAAAATGGCGATATGATTTCCGGTAAAAAATTCATTAAGGTTACAATTGATAAGGTATATGCCGGAGATAAAGTATTTCCTTTACGAGTGTCATTTGTGACAGAAGTTGGAACGAAGGCTTATTTGTATATGTCGACCAAGCAATCATCGGTACAAAACCGACTTTTTGATAATTTATTTTCCGTAACAGATATAAGACTGAATTATCCGTTGATTTCGGATGTAAATTGGAATCATATAGTGAATGGTACAGTTACACTTGATATGACGAAAGATGAGTGCCGTTTATCACTGGGGACACCTGCCGGAATACAAGAACGCCCTACTAATAATGGTTTGCAAGAGTATTGGTTTTATAGTGATGGTATGTATTTGGTCTTTTTTGACGGACTGTTAAAACAATTCAGAAAATGATGATAAACCATGGGGAGATAGAGTTCTTAGGTACGGGAACCTCAACAGGTGTGCCTGTAATAGGATGTGATTGTGAAGTGTGTAGATCGTCATGCAAAAAAGATAAAAGATTACGCACGTCAGCCATAGTACGTATTGCCGGAAAAAATATTTTGTTGGATTGTGGACCCGATTTCCGTGAGCAGATGTTGAGTGCTTCGTCAAGCAAACTTGATTTGGCATTACTCACACATAGCCATTATGACCATGTGGGTGGTATTGACGATTTACGTCCATATTGTTATTCCGATCACTTTCCTATATATGCCCAACAGAATGTGCTGGATGATCTTATAGCTCGTGTACCATATTGCTTTTATAAAAATCCTTATCCCGGAGTACCACAATTTCATTTGAATGTTGCTGATATTGAACATCCTATTGATTTAGGCGATGTGAAAATTGAAGTATTACCGATATGGCATTACAAATTGTTGATAAACGGTTACAAAATAGGGAACTACTTGGCTTATATAACTGACGCAAAGACAGTCGATGATGATGTTATAGAACGCATTAAAGGAATTGATATGCTTGTAATAAATTCATTGAGAATGACATCACACATGTCTCACATGTCATTGAGTGAAACACTAAAAATAGTAGAACGAGTGACCCCAAAACAAACTTTTCTTATCCACATGGGACATGACATGGGATTGCATGAAAACGTGTCTAAAGTTTTACCGGAGGGTGTATTTTTTGCGTATGACGGATTGATTGTTTCATTTTGATTAAATAATGGCAAAATGTAAGCGTCACAAATAAAAATAGTAGTTTTTAAGGATTTTTTAACTAAAAAGGGTACGAGTGATGAAATTTTGCTTTATATTTGTATAAAATTAGAATACCAACAAGAAAACAATATAAAAACCTAATATAAATTTATCATGAAGGTAGAAGAAATTTTAAGTAACCTTGAGGCTAAACACCCCGGTGAAAAAGAGTATTTACAAGCAGTAAAAGAAGTATTGCTTTCTGTAAAAGACGTTTACAATCAACATCCTGAATTTGAAAAGGCAAAAATCATCGAAAGAATGGTTGAACCTGATCGCATTTTCACATTCCGTGTGACTTGGATTGATGATAAGGGTGAAGTACAAACCAACCTTGGTTATCGTGTACAATTCAATAATGCAATTGGTCCGTACAAGGGGGGTATCCGTTTCCATGCTTCAGTAAACTTGTCAATCTTGAAATTCTTAGGATTTGAACAAACATTCAAAAACGCACTTACTACATTGCCAATGGGTGGTGGTAAAGGTGGATCCGATTTCAGCCCGCGTGGAAAGAGTGATAAGGAAATCATGCGTTTCTGTCAAGCATTCATTCTTGAATTGTGGCGTAATCTAGGTCCTGACCGTGACGTACCTGCAGGCGATATTGGTGTAGGTGGTCGTGAAGTAGGTTACATGTATGGTATGTACAAGAAACTTGCTCAAGAAAATACGGGTACGTTTACCGGAAAAGGTTTGGACTTCGGTGGATCAAAGATTCGTCCGGAAGCAACAGGATTTGGAGCATGTTATTTTGTGAGTGATATGCTTGCTACTACAGGTGAAACTTATGAAGGTAAAACTGTTGCTATCTCAGGTTTTGGTAATGTGGCTTGGGGGGCGGCAACCAAAGCTACCGAATTGGGTGCAAAGGTAGTTACGATTTCCGGTCCTGATGGATATGTATATGATCCTGATGGCATTTCCGGTGAAAAGATTGATTATATGCTTGAGCTTCGTTCTTCAGGTGAAGATATTGTTGCTCCTTATGCAGAAAAATATCCTAATGCAACATTCCATGCAGGAAAGAAACCTTGGGAAGTTAAGGTTGACATCGCAATGCCTTGTGCAACTCAAAATGAGTTAGGAAAAGAAGATGCTGAAATGCTTGTTAAGAACGGTGTGAAGATTGTAGGTGAAGTTTCCAACATGGGCTGTACTCCTGAAGCAATCGACACATTCATAGAAAACAAGGTACTTTATGGTCCGGGTAAGGCTGTCAATGCAGGTGGTGTTGCAACTTCCGGTCTTGAAATGAGTCAAAATGCAATGCACTTGTCATGGAGTGAAGCCGAAGTAGATGAAAAATTACATGGTATTATGCGCGACATCCATACACAATGTGTTAAGTATGGTACCGAAGCCGATGGTTATATCAACTATATGAAGGGTGCAAATATTGCAGGTTTCATGAAAGTTGCAAATGCAATGATGGGACAAGGTGTTCTATAATATTGTAGTTATCGATCAAAACTTGATTAATAAAAGAATGTCCTGCGGAAATACGCAGGACATTCTTTTATTATAAAATTTAATAATAATATTTTAACATGTGCCTTGATTTTGCATATCATTTAATTAATTTTGTTCAGAAATGAGTGAATTTCATTTTGAAAAAATCATATAACTTTAAGTAGTTGAAATCTATGGCAAAAAATCTTTTAAATAAATATGTTTGGTTGGTTGAAACCATTCATAAAGCCAAACGAATCACTTTTGAAGAGATAAACGAGAAGTGGTTGGACTGCGATTTGAGTGACGGAGTGGAATTAGCCCTTAGAACGTTTCATAAATGGCGTATTGCTGTAGAAGAAATGTTTGGTTTGGTAATTGAATGTGAACGAAAGGGGGGCTATCACTATTACATAGCCAATTCTGATGAATTAAAAGAGGGAAGTATTCGTAATTGGTTGTTAAATACGATTTCGGTAAGTAATTTATTAATAGATAATCAGCATTTGAAAGATAGAATTTTGCTTGAAAATATACCGTCAGGACAAGAATTTCTATCGGACGTTATTGAGGCTATGAAAAGGGGCAATGTATTGTACATGACTTACCAAAGCTATTGGCGTGATGAAAGTAATACATTTGAAGTGGAGCCATATTGTATAAAACTATTCAAGCAAAGGTGGTATATGTTGGCTCGTAGCCCATATTACGATAAAGTATTGATATATTCGCTTGATAGAATTCTTGATTTGGATATTATAGCCGACAAAAGATTTAAAATGCCGAATACGTTTGATTCTTTGGATTTTTTTGAAGATTTTTATGGCGTAATAATTGGTACTGAAACGAGTTTTGAAAAAGTATTATTGAAAGTTACAGCAAACCAATCAAACTATTTACGTTCTTTGCCATTACATCACAGTCAACTGGAAATACAAACGACCGATGATTATAGTATTTTTGAGCTGAGACTTCGCCCTACTTATGATTTCCAACAAGAAATATTATGGAATGGAGAAGATGTGGAAGTGCTTGAGCCTTTATGGTTACGAAAAGAAATAGCTAGAAAGATAAAGAGGATGTGGGATAAATATCAATTAGATTAAGCTGGTGAAAGAACTGGTTATATAAGATTTGATAGTCAGATGTTTGGTAGTATATGGTAAAAATATATTCGTAGGAGATATGGAAAATTTTGCATCAATAGATTTTGAAACCGCAAATAAAGAGCGTACAAGCGTATGCAGTGTTGGAGTGGTGATTGTGAGGGATGGAGAAATAGTAGATACCTTCTATTCCCTTATCCGACCCGAACCAAATTATTATAGGGAGGTTCTATAAATTCAATTTACCATTAGCGAGTAGTCAGAACCTC
>CAZTFX010000078.1:0-10249 GCA_964613095.1 uncultured Muribaculaceae bacterium
CTGTCACAGAAAGCTTTTCCATTGTTGAGAGATATTATGATAATGTGTTAATGTTTGTCAGAATATTGAATCATTAAATTGATAAAGAGTATAATCAAAATACATATCAGCACCAAACGCTTCAGGCTCTTCATGTTCTATCACACGACAAGCCTTTACATAACGTTTGTCGTAATAAGTTTCAGTTGATTTACTTACAATCACACCTTGAGAACAACTTGCATGTATAAATTCGAATGTTTCATTCTCGTTATCGACAGCAGTTACTATTCCCACATGACCTATTCTTGAACCACCGGCACGTCTTCCATTAAAAAACACCAAATCACCGGGTTGCAATTCGTTTTTAGCTATTATTTTACCGTTTTCAACCTGTCCACCCGATGTTCTATTTAACTTATAGCCAAACTTTGCGAACACAAAACTGGTAAAACCGGAACAGTCAAAACGATTAGGACCTGAAGCACCCAAACGATAACGCGTACCTTGGAATTTTGATGCATAATCTAAGATGTCAGCAATATCTTTATCCAATTCATCTCCATTAAACAATGTGGAATTCTTTATCTGTTCTTTAATAGTACCTCGTTTTTGTACAGGTAACTGAGCATTGACAGATACAGAAAAAACCGTCGTAACAAATGCCACTAACGTCATTACCATTATTTTTCTATATACTGTCATAATAATTCTCAACTTTGTTTAATCTCCATATTAACAGAAAAAAGATCTACTTTAACCCTTACTCTATGATTCATCACAAAGATAAATAAAGAACATTCACAAAACAAGCAATTTAAACATTTATAAACATTTCATTTATCACAAACAAGCCACAGACTGCAAGACAAACATATTATGTATCAATGTGGTACAATGGATTTACATCTTTAAAAGCTCTCTACTGGTTACCTTTTTTTAACACTTAAATCCGATTAATATTCCAAACATTTTAATATTTAATTTTCTTGAAATGTTAAAAATTAACATTTAACTCTTTAAAACGACAAAACCTCTAAACTTTCGCTTAGAGGTCTCAATCGTGGTTGTCTTACAAGGATTCGAACCTTGACAGGCAGAACCAAAAACTGCAGTGCTACCATTACACCATAAGACAATCCTATCAAATGAGACTCATCGTCCCAAATGCGTTGCAAAGGTAATACTTATTATCGATTCCACCAAATTTTTTTGGTAAAATTATTTTGCGATAATTAAGTAATAGTTCTTTTTACCTCGTTGTACCAAGAGATACTTACCGTTCAATAAAAGAGAAGAGTCGATAGTCATATTAGGATCGGTAACTTTTTCTTTATTTACAGAAACACCACCACCTTGAGTCAACTTTCTCATTTCTCCTTTTGAAGCAAAAACCGGAGCATTATCGGTAGTAAGGTTCACCAATGAAACACCCGCTTCTATCAATGATTTTTCAACTTCAAATTGAGAAACACCCTCAAATACACTCAACAAAGTATCTTCATCTATCTTATGTAGAATTTCTTGAGCCTTATTCGAGAAAAGTATTTGTGAAGCCTCAACAGCAGCTTCATAATCAGCCTCAGAGTGTACCATAATGGTAATCTCTTTTGCAAGACGTTTTTGGATAGGGCGTAATCCCGGATTTTCAGCCTGTTCTGCCACTAATGCCTGAATTTCGTCTTGTGTAAGCATTGTGAAAATCTTAATATACTTTTCTGCGTCTTCATCACTCACATTCAACCAAAATTGGTAGAATTTATAAGGAGATGTACGTTTAGGGTCAAGCCAAATATTTCCTGTTTCGGTTTTACCAAACTTCTTTCCATCAGCTTTAGTGATAAGCGGACATGTAAGTGCAAAAGCCTCACCACCTTCGGTACGGCGAATCAACTCTGTACCGGTAGTGATATTACCCCATTGATCGCTTCCTCCCATCTGAAGACGACAATTATTATTGCGATATAAGTATAAGAAATCGTAACCTTGTAATAATTGATATGAAAATTCGGTAAAAGACATACCGTGTTGAGCTTCTCCACCAAGACGTTTCTTAACCGAATCTTTTGCCATCATATAATTGACAGTAATGTGTTTTCCTATGTCGCGAATAAAGTTCAAGAATGAATAATCCTTCATCCAATCATAGTTATTCACAAGCAAAGCATGATTGGGAGCATCACTATCAAAATCAAGAAATTTGGCAAGTTGCTTTTTAATACACTCCTGATTATGACGAAGCGTAGGTTCATCAATAAGAACACGTTCCTGTGATTTCATAGATGGGTCGCCTATCATACCTGTTGCGCCACCCACCAAAGCTATAGGACGGTGTCCTGCATTTTGAAAATGCTTAAGCATCATCACACCTACAAGGTGGCCGATATGTAGTGAATCGGCTGTTGGGTCTATACCAACATAAGCCGAAGTCATTTCTTTTGCCAATTGTTCTTCTGTACCGGGCATCATGTCATGCACCATGCCACGCCACTTTAGTTCTTCTACGAAATTCATTGAATTATCTGATTTTAAATTATTTTCTTGGTTTGCAAAGTTAGTATATTAAAATGAGTGTTGCAAACCCTCCCAGCCTAAATGACTACCATTTTTTCAATATATATTTATATGTCACCCCATCAGGGTTCACATAGGACATAATCAAATCTTCACCATTAATACTATCAATTACAACTAAATTTTGCCCCATCTGCATACCTGTAATATCAAATGGACGATAACGATCATAAGAATAATCAATAATTATGTCTTTACCTTCATATTTCCAAGAAGCAAAGCTATCATCATATCCATGCGTAACCTCATTCATCATTTTTTGACTGAAAACCGACGATTGAAATGCAAAATACAACGTACCGCTATAATCCTTTTGCTCATTTCCATTTACTTCAATAGCAGTTACACGCCACAATCCAAATAATTCCCCTATATCACCATCGTTTCTTGTACAACTTGACAATAGAGCCAACACAATGGCAAACATATATATTTTTATTGTTTCTGCTTTCATATCTATCAAAATTTTAACAATCCACTATAAGAGACCGAGAATAAAACGCCCAAATTATCTCCATACAAAGATCCATTATCCAATGCGATCTGTCCTTTTATATCAAGACCCGGCACATTATGCCATTTATAAGTACATTCCACCATTGCCGATGTGTTTTCACGAGATTTTGATATAGGACAAAAGATTGTTCCCCACGATTTCGTAAACGAGAACTTGGCTCTATATGACAAGTTTTTACATGGAGTACCTTCTACACCTACGTGAAAACTACGTAACCTTGTATCGGTAAATGCCATAAATCCGTCTTTATTATAGATTGGAGATTTCAAAACAGGAGAACCTAACGACATTCCATAATACTGGTAGCCGTTATAAGTATAATTGTTATAATAATTATCGGCTCCTGTCGCTTCTTCTTTTATGGTAGTATCGGGGAAATCTCCCGGAGCCCAGTGTATTGGTCCACCCTGATTCATCAAATCCAAATATTCAACCACAGCACCGGTAACAACGCCCGAAGTTTTTCCTGAATTATACTCAACACCGTACAATCCATCAAAACCATTCATCATACCTATACCGGAACCGTCTTCCCAAGCCTTTTGTATATATGCTTTCAACTCCACTCCATTATTGAAGCGATAGCGTCCCATTACATCCCAAGAACCCAAATGGTTTCCTTCATAATAAGCCTGATCACCCAAATTCGCACCTCCGGCACCGGGTATAATAGCTTTTACAAATGTGTCAAAAGTAGGAGACATATCTACCGTTGCAAGCAAATCACCCTTATAATATTCTTTCTTCACACCGCCGAATTGACATGCCGCTTGCATACCGAGTGTTACCGAAAACGGTTTTGCCGGATTACTATGAAAATAACAGTATTTATAATTAAACCATAAGTCGGTTGTTATGAAATAATTCAAATAATTATAATGATTTTCGAGCCACTTGCTATCGGTTTGCTTATAATAGCCTAGTTCGCCCGAAATATAAGCCCACCCATTGGTAAAAGGAATCTCTTGCGGAGTAATAAATCCCGCTTTCACTCCCGGCATAGGTCTTGAATTTGCACTCATGGTCATATCACCGGAACTTAATCGGTCATTCAAAATTCTTGAGCCTGTTTCTTTTGCCCCCAATGTTAAAAAAACACTACGATATTTTACATCCAGATATAATTGATGAATCCATGCCACCGCAGGTTTTTCTTCTCGTTCACCCATCGTTTCTGTTGATTTATCGTAAATCGAATACCCTACCGACGAAACTGCATTTCCTATCAAAGTTGCACCATATCCCAAGCTAAAGCGTCTTGACTTCTCCAAATATTTATGTAAATCCAGTTTTAGTAATGCCGATTTACCCTGAGTGATAATCCCATGTTCATTAGACGACATATAATATGGAGCAAAATCGCCATCACCAAGCACTCCCATAGTTTCCACTCCATAATTCACATTATACTCGGCTTTCACTTGTATTCTTCCCGAAAATAAAAGCAAACAAGCCAATACTACAAAACATTTCAATCTCATTTTACATCAAGGATATTTTTATTTACAGTAAAATTAATTTACCCCACTAAAATAATATGTTTTTTTCACTTCTCAAAGATAAAAGCCCCAATATTGTGGAAAATCAATAAAAATAATACCTTTGTAGAAAAAGAGAACTTAATATGGTAAAATTACAGACAGTAATAAACAAAACTTGGCAAACTGCTTTAAGCATAATCAAAATAATGCTTCAATCTCGCCCATGCAGCACTCCACCCGCCGCACAGGTCGATGAAGAACTTGTTATCTTAGGAAACGGACCGTCATTAAACGACACAATGACACAGAATATCGAATTTCTGAAATCACGACACCTTCTTGCTGTAAATTTTGCCGCAAACACCCACGTTTTCACCGAATTAAAGCCACGTTTTTACATGCTTACCGATCCTGTTTTCTTTAATCGCATGGAACTGGAAAACGTACAATCACTTTGGAATAATTTTGCCGAATCGGTAAATTGGGATATGACATTATTCATTCCCACCAAAGTAAAACAACAAGGGGAATGGTACTCAAAACTGACAAAAAACAAGTACATCAATATTTGTACATACAATATGACTCCGGTTGAAGGACTGAACCAGTTTGAAAATTGGGCTTATAAGCATAATTTAGGTATGCCAAGACCCCGAAACGTACTTATTCCGTCTATAATGCAAGGTATAGCCATGCATTATAAAACCATTTATCTGACCGGAGCCGATCATTCATGGCTGAAAACGCTATCGGTAGATAATGAAAATCGTGTTGTATCAATACAACCCCACTTCTATAAAGAAGCAAAAAGCGAAGAAGAACGCATTCGCGTAGATTATATGAAAATCAAGTTACACGAAGTTCTTGAAAGCATGTATATAGCATTTCGCACCTACCACACGATACGCCGATATGCCGATTATCGAGGAACTAAAGTGATCAACATCACCCCCGATAGTTTCATAGATGCCTTCCCAAAACTCCTACCTCCGAACTGAGGTAAGTCTCGCTACTATGCGCCAGCCTATGACTGACACGCACTGCTCGCTTACACTCGATTTTGCAAGCAAAATTCCCAACTCCTAACTCCTAATTCCTAACTCCTAACTGTATAAGATTTTCCGCTTGCTTGAAATCGGCAGGAGAACCTATGTCTATCCATATTCCGTTTATCGGAAATTGTCGAACACTTTTGCCTTTTTTCAATACATCTTCAAGGAAATCAGTGGCATCGTAATATTCCCCTTGTGGAATCAACGATAACAGTTCTCGTTTTATCAAGTAAATACCCGCATTGGTGAAATAATTGAATGTAGGCTTTTCTTCTAAGCCCTTCACGTTGCCGTTTTCATCGCTTTCAAGCACACCGAATGGAACACTCACAACGTATGGATTTACAGCCACAGTCACATCGGCTTCGCTTTCGATATGATTAAGATACATATCTTCAAAGTTGATATTGGTAAACAAATCGGAGTTCATCAATAAAACCGTATCATTTTTAAAATCATCAATAAGTGAAAGCGCTCCAATTGTTCCTAAGCGACAAGGTTCTTTTACACATTTCACTTTTACCCCTGCCACAGCTTGAGAAAAATGTTCATCAAGTTGATCTGCAAGATAATTGGTAGTCACACTTATATGGGTTATACCATTGCGGGCAAGAGACTCAATATTATAATCGATTATACATTTCCCGCCTAATTTGAGCAACGGTTTCGGCGTATCATTGGTAAGAGGACGTAATCGTTCCCCTTTTCCCCCAGCCATAAGCACAGCATCAACAGGCAGCAACGAATTCTGAGTGGAGAAATCATGTAAACGAACTATCGTTCCATCTTCGGCAAGACAAGGAACCAACGTTACTTTACTATTACGCATGTGACGTATTTTTCTCACATCGATTTCACCATCTTTTAATGCCATGAAATCGGTGTGCATGACTTTTGATACCGGTGTATGCAACTCAGCTCCTGCCACCAAACTGCGCCGTATATCACCATCGGTAAGCGTGCCGAGTACTTTTCCTTTGTCATCGATTACAAATAGTGTCATCGAACTTTTCCCCGACAAAGCATTAAGCCTGCTTAACGCCTCTATTATGGCAGTCTCGGCTGCGACTAAATATTTCTCCATATTCATATTATTTTATCCAGCGGAAAACATCCATAAATGACACTTTTTTGCCATACATCAATATTCCGCGGCGATAAATACGTCCTGCAAGCCACACAAACGTAAGTGCTGTTCCATAAAGCAATGCTATACTCAATAACAGCTCCCACATAGGCACTCCGTAGGGCAAACGCACCATCATCACAATCGTTGAAGTAAATGGTATAAACGAGCACCACACAGCAAGCGGTCCGTCAGGATTTTCTATACATGCCATTCCTGCCCATAAAGCAAACACTTCTATCATTATAACCGGTGTGGTGAATTGAGAAGCATCGCTTGGCTGATCCACAGCAGAGCCGAATGCTGCAAAAAGTGAACCGAAAAGCAAGAATCCGCCTATTCCATAAAGCAAGAACGAGAATAATAATTGTCCTAATTTCACTCCGGCGATTGCACGTATCACATCTTCCATTTCTGCCGAAACTGCAGTTCCTTGTGTAGCCGACATGGCATTTATTGTTTCGGTTGCGTCACTCATTCCGGTAAGTAATCCGCCAAAACCGAAAGCAGTACCCACAGCAAACATTAAAACACCCCACACTATCAATTGAGTGAAACCCACAAGCGCAACACCTATGATTTTACCCATCATTAATTCAATAGGGCGACAACTGCTCACTATCACTTCAACTATGCGATTGGTCTTTTCTTCTATAACACCATTCATAATCATTGCACCGTACATAAGCACAAAGAAATAAGCAAACATAGCCAATATTATACCCAATAACTGAGAAATAGCCGCCGAACCCGATTCGGCTTCTCCATCTTCACGCCATTGTATCTCACTTACTTTCACATCAGCTTTACATTCTTCCACCTTATTTTGAATATCAGGTATTCCGAGTGCTTCTATATTACGATTGGTCAATTCATTATTAAACGACTGCTTTAAATGAGAAACTAACGAATTTTGTACAGGTTTATCGGAAAATACCGACAAAAACTCACGCTGTGCGAGATTTTGAGGCAGTACAACCACAGCATATATACTATCAGCAGAATTTTCATAGAAATTACGAGGATTCTTATGAGCAAGGCTGTCTATACGCAAAAAACGGTATTCATCGGTATCCTTTATCACATCGGCTAATTGAGAACCTTCATCTACCACAACCACAGTCCTCTGTTCTCCGTCATTCAACCCCATAAGAAGCATTGGTGCAGCCATACACAACACGCTAATCAATGGAATAAGCAAAGTCATTACAATAAATGACTTGCGTGCCACTATATTAAGATATTCTCTTCTTATTATTATAAACAATCGATTCATAGTTATATATCCTCCCCTGTTTTTTAGATTCGGTCCTTTCCGTTTACACTCTCAATAAACACTTCATGCATACTTGGCAATATTTCATGAAAACCGGTCAATTCATATCTATCATTCAAGAATGAAATAACGTCTTTTATATCCACGCCATTATTCAAACGTATATATGTAGCATTATCACCCGGTCTTTGCACTTCATCGGGTTCAAGAGTAAACATTCCAAGTTCCGGCAAAACTATACCCTCACGAACATTCACCGCATATAAATGTTTCTTGAATTGATGGCGTATCGCATTCACATCGCCCTGAAGCACTACTTGAGAATGATTTATTAATGATATTTGTTCACACACTTCTTCCACCGATCCCATATTATGAGTAGAGAACAATATTGTTGCTCCTTCATCACGTAAACGAAGTATCTCGCGTTTTAATATTTCTGCATTTACGGGATCAAAACCTGAAAACGGTTCATCAAATATCAGTAATTTAGGACGATGTATGACTGTTGCTATAAATTGAACTTTTTGAGCCATACCCTTTGAAAGTGCTTCAACCTTTTTATTTCTCCATTCGGTCAATTCAAATCGTTCCAACCACACTTTCATTTCACGTTCCACATCAGCACGTGACATTCCTTTAAGTTGAGCCAGATATGTAATTTGGTCTGCCACTTTCATCTTTTTATATAGTCCGCGTTCTTCCGGTAGATACCCCATATTACGCACATCCTCCGGTCTCAACGGTTCTCCATTCAATAGTATCTCACCACTATCGGGATTGGTTATTTGGTTTATTATACGAATAAGTGAAGTTTTACCGGCTCCATTAGGACCTAACAACCCATATATGCAACCTTCCGGCACATTCATACTCACATGATCAAGTGCACGATGTTTATCGTAATCCTTCACAACATCTTTGACTTCAATGTAATTCATACTTATATTAAATAATTATTTATTTCACAAAATTAATCGTTTTACATAATATTAGTCTGATTTCTTCAAAAAAAGTTGCAAAAACACTCGCACTTATTTTAACTTATTTTAATAATTTTCCACTTAGACTAATTGGTTTTTTATTAAATCATAGTAAGTTCCACCTTTTTCTATTAAAGACTTATGATTTCCCATTTCTACGATTACCCCATTTTTTAAAACTACAATTTGATGAGCATTTTTCACGGTAGAAAGTCTATGAGCAATTACTATTAGAGTTTTTCCTTTGCAATAAGAATATATATTTTCCATAATTTTTGTTTCATAAGCTGAATCGAGAGATGATGTAGCTTCGTCAAAAAGAATAATTTCAGGTTTTTTATATAATGCTCTAGCAATTAAAATTCTTTGTTTTTGACCTTGACTTAAATCTTGACCGGAGGCACCAATAGGAGTATTGTATTTTAGAGGCAGTGTATCTATGAAATCTTCCACACATGCTAACTTACAGATAGTTAAAAGCTCTTCTGTATCAAAGTTTTTCGACATAGTAATATTTTCTGCAATTGTACCACTGAATATATGACCATCTTGAAACACCGTTCCACATAACTTTCTCCAGCTAGCTATATCATACTGTATTAAAGGTTTATTATTTACATAGATATTTCCATCTGTTGGATTATAAAAACCTAATAATAATTTTAATAGTGTTGTTTTGCCACATCCGCTATGACCAACAATAGCTGTAATTTTACCATGAGGGATATGTAAATTAAGATTATTCAGCACCAACGTAGAATGGCTTCCAGGATATTTAAAATATAATTTTTTAATTTCAATAGAACTATAAGGTTTCGGAGTTTCAACTCCTGATTGCTCATTTTCTTTTGCATAAAGATTAGATATTCTTTCTGCTGATATTTTTGCAGTTTGAAAATCTCTTGCAAATTTCATGACCGTACCCATAGGCGAAGACATCATCCCAAGTATATAAGTAATACTTATAAGCATTCCAATTGACACATTTCCTTGAACAGCTAAAATTGCACAAAATGCAATAATACTAATGTCGCGAATTTTATTAAGGGAGGTTCTATAAATTCAATTTACCATTAGCGAGTAGTCAGAACCTCATTAAGGCTACAGCTAATGTGGTTTCGGTTTTACAAAATTAGCAAAACTTTTTCGAATATTTCAAATATTTTTGCCGTATTTTTCGGGGGTAATGCATTGATTGCCAATTATATACAAGCGCTATACTTCTAAGCAGTTATCCACTCCTTGTGGTATCTATAAATTT
>CAZTFX010000079.1:0-9778 GCA_964613095.1 uncultured Muribaculaceae bacterium
TCTGCTCACTAAACTCCCAAGCCGGGCGGGAGTTATAAGTGCTCGGCAAGAGTATTAACATACTCAAAAACACGCCAGCCTCACATCGCAGTGATGCGGTGTGAGGTACAAGCAGCCCGCCATTTTTTGACGGGCTGCAATTAGATAAAAAGAGCTTATGAAACAGAACAATGAAAGCATTACACCCTTGCGAAAATACATCGCCATCGGCTATGCGGTAATCGCTCTGCTGATAGGTGGAATAGTCTTTATATATCTGCATGAATGGCGTGAGCTTGAACGTATTGAAGCCGAGAGCAAGGAGATGAAGACTATAACGATTTTTACATCAATGTTTCAGCTTGGAGTAGAAAAGGATAGTGTTTATTCTGATATATCACGTTCATTTTTCAGTTGGATAAGAATACCACCCTTATAGATAGGTATGATTTGGCAACTACATATAAAAGCGACCCGCCAGCAGTTCTTACGGGATGCTGACGGGTTCTGTTTTTTGGGGTGGTGCAAACTCATATTTTGAGTTATTTTGCTACTTCTGCATTTAGAACGACTTGGTTACTTTTCCATCCGACTTTGTTACTTGGTTACCATTTTGTCTTGCACTTGGTTACTTTTATATATTTTTTATAGTCCAAATTATATTTTTTCTTGTTCCTCCTTTTTCGAGTAATCTTTTATTATATTTTTATGTTGTTGTAAAAATAATCGGTTTTATAGAGAATCGGTAAAATCTGTTAACGGATTTTCATAAGCAAGAATATCTTTGTATTTTTGTAGATTCGAATAAAAGCGTATGAAAACTAAACGAGAAATTGCGATATTAGGAAGTACCGGATCTATAGGACGACAAACTCTGGATATTCTAGCCGAATACCCTGAGATGTTTTCTCCCTATCTCCTTACAGCAAATACACAAACGAAATTACTTGCCGAACAAGCCATAAAGTATGGAGCAAAACATGTCATCATCGCCGACGAAAGCAAATATTCCGAATTAAAAGAACTTCTTGCGGGTTATGACATAGTGGTTGAAGCAGGAGCCAAAGCCATAAGCGATGCTATGAGTATCCCCGAAATAGATACGGTGGTAACTGCCATGGTGGGTTATAGCGGTCTTGAACCTACAATAAATGCTATTAAGGCAAATAAAACCATTGCCCTTGCAAATAAAGAAACACTTGTCGTTGCCGGTGAACTGATATATAAATTGCAGGAAACTTCTACCACAAAAATTTATCCCGTTGACTCGGAACATGGAGCTATATTCCAATGCCTTGTGGGAGAAGACCGTAGTGCTATATCAAAACTTATATTGACAGCTTCGGGTGGTCCATTCCGCACAAAAACACTTGAAGAATTGGCACATGTTACCAAAGCCGACGCGTTGAAACACCCAAATTGGAGTATGGGTGCAAAAATAACGATAGATTCGGCAACAATGATGAATAAAGGCTTTGAAGTGATTGAGGCAAGATGGCTGTTTGACGTTACACCCGATCAAATCGAGGTTGTGGTTCATCCTCAATCCATCATCCATTCTATGGTTGAGTTTAAAGACTGTTCGGTCAAGGCTCAATTGGGACTTCCCGACATGCATTTACCCATCCGTTATGCTTTAGGTTTCCCGAAACGTCTTGAGAGCAATTGTGATCGCATGCGAGTAACCGATTATGCCAATCTCACATTTGAAGCACCCGATTACCAAAAGTTCCCTCTTTTAGGTATGGCTTTTGACGCCATGCGTAAAGCAGGAAATGCCCCATGCGTGATGAATGCGGCCAATGAAATAGCAGTAGCTGCATTTCTTAATGACCAAATCCGTTTTACGGATATTCCTATAATTATCGAAAAAACAATGGATAACGTGCATTACATAGCACATCCTTCATATATAGATTACGTAAATACTAACACGATTGCACGCCAATATGCGTCATCAATAATTAAATAACACTCTATAACAGTTTAATGGAAACATTTTTAATCAAAGCGTTACAATTGATGTTGGCTCTTGCCATTTTAGTTTTGGTACATGAGTTCGGACACTATCTATTTTCAAGAATATTCGGCGTTAAAGTCGAAAAATTCTATCTGTTTTTCAACCCATGGTTTACTCCATTCAAATATAAGCCTAAAAAGGCTGAGCCGAAATCGGGAGAAGAAGAAAAAGCGTCATGGCGCGATACCGAATATGGTATAGGTTGGCTACCTCTGGGCGGATACTGTAAGATTGCAGGTATGATTGATGAATCTATGGATAAAGAACAGATGGCACAACCCGAAAAGCCTTGGGAATTCCGAGCAAAACCTGCCTATCAACGCATGTTAATCATGATAGGTGGTGTTCTGTTCAATTTTATTGCTGCTATCCTTATTTATGCCGGTATCGTTTATACTTGGGGCGAAAAATTCTTACCGTTCCGCAGTGCCGATGAAGGAATGGTATATAGCGAAACAGCTCATAATATAGGTTTTCAAGACGGAGACATTCCCCTATTTGCCGATAATACCGAATTGGACTATTTATCCGGTGAATCGGTAATGGCTATTGTAGGAGCAAAAAATGTAACTGTTCTTCGCAACAAGCAAGACACAGTAAATATAAGTATTCCCGAAAATTTCATTTTCAAAGCAAATAAAGATGCCGAAGACGGACAATCTTTGATGGCATACCGACTTCCTATTGTCGTTCATGATACACAAAACGGTATGGGAGCTATCAAAGCAGGACTTCAACGCGGGGATAAAATTGTAGCGGTGAACAACATAAAAACACCATCTTATGACTTATTTAAAACCGAATTGGAGAACAACAAAGATAAAACAGTTCCCATAACCTACATTCGTGCCGGTAAAGAATATACCGACAACGTAGAAATTGATGGTGGAGGTAAAATAGGTATCACACTCACACCTATAACCGATATTTACAATACTGTAACCATTGAATATTCATTACTTAAATCAATTCCAAGAGGTATCGAAATGGGTGTAGAGAAACTGACAAGCTACGTTTCTCAAATGAAATATATTTTCACATCCGAAGGAGCAAAAAGTCTTGGAGGTTTCGGTGCTTTGGGCAGTATTTTCCCCGAAACATGGGATTGGCTCATATTTTGGAACATGACAGCATTCCTTTCGGTTATTCTTGCTTTCATGAATATATTGCCTATTCCGGCACTTGACGGAGGACACGTGTTATTCTTGCTTGTTGAAATAGTAACACGACGCAAACCTAGCGAAAAATTCCTTGAATATGCTCAAATGGCTGGTATGGCATTTCTTTTATTACTTATGGTTTATGCCAACGGTAACGACATTTATCGTTTCTTCTTTAAATAATATTCATGCACATGGAATACAAGAAAATAATCTTAAAAAGAGGTAAAGAAGAATCTCTTAAACGTCTTCATCCTTGGGTGTTTTCAGGAGCTATTGACCGATGGGACGACACTCTTGAGGAGGGTGATCTCGTAAGTGTATATTCCCATGATGGCAAACTCATAGGAAACGGACACTTTCAAATAGGAAGTATCAGTGTACGTATTCTTACATTTGGCAATGAGTGTATCGATGAAGCATTCTTCTCACAACGACTTTATGCCGCATTGGAATTAAGAAAATCGCTTAATCTGCTTCGTGAAGATAATACTTCTTTCCGCTTAGTACATGGAGAAGGTGATTTTCTTCCGGGTCTGGTAATTGACATCTACGGAAATACGGCCGTTGTTCAGGCACATTCTCCCGGTATGCACTTTGCACGCAACACAATAGCTAAAGCACTCGTAAACATGCCCGATAACATTGTGCAAAATGTTTATTATAAGTCGGAAACCACACTTCCATTCAAAGCTCAACTTGATGCTCAAAACGATTATATAATAGGAGTATATAACACAAATATAGCAATTGAAAATGGATTGAAATTTCATGTTGACTGGTTGAAAGGTCAAAAGACCGGTTTCTTCGTTGACCAACGTGAAAACCGTGCTTTATTGGAAAAATATTCCAATGGAAGAAATGTCTTGAACATGTTCTGCTACACCGGCGGATTTTCATTCTATGCAATGAGAGGTAATGCAAATTTAGTGCATTCGGTTGACAGTTCTTCTAAGGCAATACAACTCACAACCGAGAATGTAAATTTGAATTTTCCGGGAGATGAACGTCATAAGGCTTTTGCCGAAGACGCTTTTAAGTTCCTTTCCGACATGAAAAAAGATGCCTACGACTTGATTATACTTGATCCGCCTGCATTTGCAAAACACAAAAGCGCATTAAAAAATGCTCTTATCGGATATCGTAAAATCAATGCTCAAGCATTCGAAAAAATCAAAAGCGGAGGTATTTTGTTCACATTCTCATGCTCACAAGCAGTAAATAAAGAACAATTCCGCCTTGCTGTGTTCAGTGCTGCAGCTCAATCGGGACGCCGTGTGCGTATTCTACACCAATTAACCCAACCGGCAGACCACCCTATCAATATATATCATCCGGAAGGTGAATATTTAAAGGGACTCGTGCTTTACGTTGAATAAATCTTAAACATTTACATATTATGAACAAATTTTTAATATCAGTTGCAACTATGGCAATTATTTCTACCGGTTGTACTAAATCAGTACAAACCGAACCGGAATTCAACTATAACGTAGATCGCTTCGCCGACATAGAAGTATTGCGCTATAAAGTTCCCGGATTTGAGCAACTTTCTTTGAATCAAAAGAAACTTATTTATTATCTTAATGAAGCTGCATTGCAAGGTCGTGATATTCTTTTCGATCAAAATGGAAAGTATAACCTTGTAATACGTCAAACTCTTGAGGAAGTTTATAAAAATTTCAATGGTGACAAGGAATCGGCTGAATTCAAAGCATTCGAAAAATATTTGAAGCAAGTGTGGTTCGGTAACGGTATTCACCATCATTACTCAACCGATAAATTCATACCTGAATTTTCTCAATCATTTTTTACTGAACAAGTAAAAGCCATTCCTACTGATAATCTACCTTTGGAAGAAGGACAAAGCGTTGATGAACTTATCGCAACTTTAAGTCCGGTAATATTCGATCCTACCGTAATGGCAAAACGTGTAAATCAAGCACAAGGACAGGATTTGATAACAACTTCAGCAAATAATCTTTATGAAGGTGTTACACAAAAAGAAGTTGAAGACTTCTATAATAAATTAAAAGACCCAAAAGATCCTACTCCTATTTCTTATGGTCTTAACACAAAACTTGTAAAACAAGACGGCAAACTGGTCGAACTTCAATATAAAGTTGACGGACTTTATTCTAATGCAATCTCAATGATTGTTTATTGGTTGAAGAAAGCTGAAGAGGTTGCCGAAAACGAAGGACAAAAAGCTCATATTGCCAAACTTATCAGCTTCTATGAAACAGGTGATTTGAAGACATTTGACGATTATTCTATCCTTTGGGCTGAGGATACAGTTTCTCAAGTTGACTTCGTTAACGGATTCATTGAATCTTATGGCGACCCTCTTGGAATGAAAGGTGCATGGGAATCATTGGTAAATTTCAAAAACATGGAGGCTTCTCACCGTACCGAACTTATCAGCGAGAATGCACAATGGTTTGAAGACAACTCTCCTGTCGATAGCAAATTCAAAAAAGACAAAGTAAAAGGAGTTTCGGCAAAAGTTATTACTGCTGCTATTCTTGCCGGTGATTGTTATCCTTCAACTCCTATCGGTATCAATTTGCCAAACGCCAATTGGATTCGCGCGGCACACGGTTCTAAATCGGTAACAATCGAAAATATAACCGATGCATACGATGAAGCAGCAAAGGGTAACGGTTTCAATCAAGAATTTGCATATTCTCAAGAAGAAATCGAAAGCATGGAAAAATACTTGACTCTTACCGATAAACTACATACCGACCTTCATGAATGTTTAGGTCACGGTTCCGGAAAACTACTTCCGGGAGTTGACCCCGATGCACTAAAAGCACATGGTTCAACTCTAGAAGAAGCACGTGCCGATTTATTCGCACTATATTATCTTGCCGATAATAAATTGATTGAACTTGGTATTCTTGATAATCCTGACGCATACAAATCAGAATACTATAAGTATATCATGAACGGTCTTATGACACAACTTACTCGTATTGAACCGGGTAAAGATATAGAAGAGGCACACATGCGCAACCGCAAACTTATTGCTGAATGGGCATACGAACATGGGAAAGAAGATAATGTCATAGAATATGTGAAACGTGATGGCAAAACTTATCTAAAAATCAATGATTATGCCAAATTGCGTGAACTATTCGGAGAACTTCTAGCCGAAGTACAACGTATCAAATCGGAAGGAGACTACGAAGCCGGAGCAGAACTGGTTGAAAAATATGCTGTCAAGGTTGACCCTGAAATTCACAAGGAAGTACTCGACAGATATGCAAAACTTAACATTGCTCCTTATAAAGGTTTTGTTAATCCGGTTTATACAACCGTTACCGATGAAAATGGTAATATTACCGACATCAAGGTGGACTATACCGAAAATTATGTTGATCAAATGCTCCGCTACTCTCGCGATTACTCTCCTTTAACTAAGGAATAATTATTTAAACCTGATATTACAACTGTTGCAAAGATAAAAATGCTTATTTTTGCAACAGTCTTTTTTTACATATATAATATGGATAATCAATCACACGAAATAGCAAAACAAATACGTCGAGAATTCTTTATTTATCGCAATGGAATGCTTGCCGACACATTGCGAGAGGCAGGAGACCCACATCGAATGATATTCGGGTTGAATTTGTCGCAAATAACCGATATCGCAAATCGTTTTAAAGCAAATGGAAATGTTGCCGATGAATTATGGAATAGCAAAGATACCAGAGAATGTCGCTTAATTGCTCCTATGTTATACCCTATCGACACATTCACCCAAGAAACAGCAAGCAAATGGATTACAACCATTGAAAGTACCGAAGTAGCCGATAACCTTTGCCATAAATTGTTGAAAAATACATCTTTTGCCAACGAGTTATGCTTACAATTCTTAACAGGTAACACTTTGGAACGCTACACAGCATTAGTTCTTGCAATAAATCTTATAACAATAGGAAAAAGTATTGATATAGAAACTATTCTTACTTTTGCACAAGCAGAGCAGAAAAGAAACAACCGTACTACTCAATCTGTAGCAAATCGACTTATTGAAGATATTCAAGAGTTACAATCAATGTCATAGAACTTTACATAAAAAAATCACGTTAATAAATGTACAAAACATTAACGACTGTTTTTTATGCATTCTGTATATAAAATCAATATGTACTTAATTAAGGAAATTTTTCTTTAAAAAAGATTGTTTATTACCCTAAAAGCATTACTTTTGCAACTTAATTCAGAAACTAATTAAAATTTTGCATTATGAAGAAGCACAATTTCTATGCAGGTCCGTCTATTCTTAGCGAATACACACTTAACAAAACTGCTGAAGCTATTAAAGACTTCGCAGGTACCGGACTGTCTATTTTAGAAATATCTCACCGTAGTAAAGAATTTGTGGCTGTTATGGACAAAGCTGAACAACTTTTCAAAGAACTTCTTGACATTCCTGAAGGCTACAAAGTACTATTTCTAGGCGGTGGTGCAAGCACTCAATTCTGTATGGTCCCATTTAACATGCTTAAGACTAAAGCTGCCTATCTGGATACAGGTACATGGGCAAACAAAGCCATGAAAGAAGCTAAATTATTCGGTGAAGTTGACGTAGTTGCGTCATCCAAAGCCGATAACTATACTTATATCCCTAAAGATTACACCGTTCCCGCTGATGCAGATTATTTCCACATCACAACCAACAACACCATCTATGGAACAGAGATACGTAAAGATCTTGATGTAAACGTACCTCTAATTGCCGACATGTCAAGCGACATCTTCTCTCGCCCTATCGATATATCTAAGTATGATGTAATTTATGGTGGAGCACAAAAGAATCTTGCTCCCGCAGGTGTTACATTCGTTATCGTGAAGGAAGATGCTTTAGGTAAAGTTGAACGTACAATACCCACAATGCTAGACTACCGTACTCACGCCGATAAAGGTTCAATGTTCAACACTCCACCGGTATTACCCATATTTTCTGCATTGCAAACACTTCGTTGGTACAAGGAAATGGGAGGCGTGAAAAAACTTGAAGAATTAGATAAGGCTAAAGCAGCCAAATTATATGACGCAATAGATTCAAGCAAACTGTTTGTTGGTACTGCTAAAGAAGAAGATCGTTCTATAATGAACGTATGTTTCGTAATGAAACCGGAATATGCCGAACTTGAGAAAGAATTCAACGAATTTGCAGGAACAAAAGGTATTGTAGGTATCAAGGGACACCGTAGCGTTGGAGGTTTCCGCGCTTCTCTTTATAATGCTCTGCCAATGGAGAGTGTTGACGTTCTTGTTGCAGCAATGAAAGAATTTGAGAAAAACCATTAATCACATATATATATATAATACTCTACGAAAAATGAAAGTTTTAGTAGCAACCGAAAAACCATTTGCAACCGAAGCTGTAAATGGAATTAAAAACGTGATTGAAGCAGCCGATCATGAACTTTTATTACTTGAAAAAGGAACAAAAGCCGATCTTATCAATGCCGTTGCAGATGTAGAAGGGCTTATCGTACGTAGCGATATTGTCGACAAAGAAGTTTTTGACGCGGCAAAACAGCTAAAAGTTGTAGTACGTGCCGGAGCCGGATACGATAACATCGATCTTGCCGAAGCTACAGCAAAAGGCGTGTGTGTAATGAACACTCCGGGACAGAATTCCAATGCAGTCGCCGAACTTGTATTCGGTATGGTCATTCTAATGATTCGAAACCATTACAATGGCAAGGCTGGAACCGAATTAAAAGAAAAATCTCTCGGAATCCATGCTTTTGGTCAAGTGGGACGCAATGTAGCTCGTATAGCAAAAGGTTTTGACATGACTGTTACAGCTCTTGACCCATTTGTTAAGGATGAAGATATGTTGGCTGCCGGAGTCAATCCGGTACATTCGGTAGAAGAACTTTATAGTAAAAATCAATTCGTATCGTTACATATTCCGGCAACAGCACAAACAAAACAATCAGTAACAAAAGAGTTGATTTGTAAACTACCTAAAAACGGTGTTCTTATCAACACCGCACGTAAAGAAGTAATTGATGAAGCAGGTCTTATTGTAGCACTGGAAGCTCGCCCTGATATTCGTTATGTTGCCGATGTAAAACCGGATAATGCCGACGAACTTACAGCAAAATTTGGTGACCGCGTATTCTTCACTCCGAAGAAAATGGGAGCACAAACAGCCGAAGCCAACATCAAGGCAGGTATTGCGGCAGCAGAACAAGTAGTTGCACATCTGCATGACGGTTGGAACCGTTTCCAAGTAAACAAATAAAAATAATTTTCCATAAACAAAATGGCGGTGAACAATCATCGCCATTTTTATATTTCCGTTATATCCTTTTCCGTTAATGATGTGGGTGAGAATACTATCACAATGTCGTCAATCTCTTTCTTTGTTCATTGAAAGAGATAACGCACTACATCGGTGAACTCGTCATAAGAAAGGTTATAGCATTTCTTGGCTACTGTATACAGCTTGGGCTTCCTGCCATTGCGTTGTGGCTGGTTGTCGGTGGAAAACCTGTTGCCATATTTATGTCCCTGTTGAAATGCCATTTTATATTGTTTTCATACGTAAATATTAAGCGTCCCACATTGCTGTAGAACATAGTTTATA
>CAZTFX010000080.1:0-9468 GCA_964613095.1 uncultured Muribaculaceae bacterium
CTGTTCAGACTTACAAAGATATATGCTTAGACACATACTTTTGCTACTGAGCCAATGAGTCTTCTAAACATCTGCGCCCGGACCATTCACAATGGCATAAACGAAAAGAAACAAAAAGAGCTTGAAGAAATCTTCAAGCTCTTTTTGCGGAAAGGACGAGATTCGAACTCGTGGTAGGATTACTCCTACGACAGTTTAGCAAACTGTTGGTTTCAGCCACTCACCCACCTTTCCGGATGTTTGCCGAAATTTTCATTTAGCGAGTGCAAAGATATATACTTTTCTTGAATTTACAAAACAAATAGCAAAAATAATTCTCCCATCTTAAAAAATTGTCCTAAAATTGAAGAGTCTATAGAGTCCAACAGCAAATACACTTATAATCAATGAAAGAATGCACTATTATTCCGATTTCGGTTGATTATTTAATGAATTTTACTAACTTTGTGAGTGATAGATTTTAATTATTAACCATCCTACTTTAATAGTAGGATTAAGCCTAAATTATTATGAAAAAATACATTGCTGAATTTTTTGGAACTTTAGTTCTTGTTCTTATGGGCTGCGGAACAGCAGTAAGTTTACATTGTGGAGTAGATACAGCTTCGGTTGTAGGTACAGCGTTGGCATTCGGTCTGGCGGTCGTTGCCATGGCTTACACAATCGGTGGCGTTTCAGGTTGTCACATCAATCCTGCCATTACCTTAGGCTGTTGGATATCTAAACGCATAGGCGGTAAAGACGCTGTTATGTACATGGTGGCACAAGTTCTTGGAGCCATTGCCGGTTCGGCTTTATTATGGCTTGCAACTTCCAATAGTGAATTGGTTGGAACCGGAGCAAACACTTGTCAAGCCGGTGTTTCTGTTACAGGAGGTCTTATAGCCGAAATAATCTTTACTTTTGTATTCGTGCTTGTTGTTTTAGGAACTACCGATGAAAAGAAAGGTGCAGGAAACTTTTCAGGTCTAGCCATAGGTCTTTCTCTTGTGCTTGTACACTTAGTTTGTATTGCTTACACCGGAACTTCGGTGAATCCTGCTCGTTCAGTAGGACCGGCTCTATTCCAAGGTGGTGAAGCTCTCAGCCAATTATGGATTTTCATCGTTGGACCATTTATCGGTGCAATTTTGGCTTCTTTTGCTTGGTGCATGATTGGCGGTTGCTGTTGCAAGGATAAATGCGAGAAATAAAATTACAACTCTTAAAAAACAAAAAAACTCTCCCATGAGGAGAGTTTTTTTTGTTTCTCAACCTATTCATTCACTACCTTTGCAAGCATAATCAAACTATAGATTGAAGATGAAACGTTATATATTAATCACATTAGCAATTTTAGCCGTAACAGCCATTGCAGCAAGCATCTATTTTACTCCTTTCTTTTTCAATAAGAACGAAAAAGACACTATCGTTTATATCTATCCCGATATGAGTAATGAGGCATTGACCGATTCTTTTAAAATACGTTTAGGTGAAGACTTCGGCAATAAAACCGCAAAAATGTTGAATATGCTCGGTGCAAAAATGGAAAATCGTACGGGAGCTTACAAAATAAGTTCCGGAACAAGTCCATTTAAAGCAGCGCGCTTGCTTCAACGTGGCGGACAAACGAGCATTAAATTCTCCTTTAACTATATTCGCACAGTAGAACAATTTGCCGACCGTGTAAGTCGAAAACTATTGATGAGTAAAGATTCTCTATTGTATCTACTCACCGATAAGGAATTTTGTAAGAAATATGGAAAAACTCCCGAAACTATAATCTCAATATTTCAACCCGATACATACGAATACTATTGGACTGTTTCGCCCGAAGATTTTGTAGATAATCAATTTTCTTATTATAATCGTTTTTGGAATGACGAGAGAAAAGCCAAAGCCGAATCACTTGGTTTTTCAATCGATGAAATCGTAACTTTAGGTTCTATTGTAGAAGAAGAAATTGCCAAACGTGATGAAGCCGGTAAAGTGGCTCGCCTATATATCAATCGAGCAAAAAAAGGGATGTTACTGCAAGCCGATCCTACCGTAAAATTTGCCATAGGTGATTTTTCTTTACGGCGCATTTATGGTTCAATGCTAAAAACAGAATCTCCTTACAACACTTATTTATACAAAGGTTTGCCTCCCGGCCCCATTCGTTTTGTTGAAAAACGTACATTAGACGCTGTTTTGAATGCTCCCGAACATCCATACGTATATATGTGTGCCAAAGAGGATTTTTCAGGTTATCATAATTTCACGTCCAATTATAACGAACACATGGCTAACGCACGCCGTTACCAACGCGAATTAAACCGTCGTGGTATTAAGAAAAGTACCAATTAATGTTTATCTTACTTTATTAGCCAAATAATGATTTCGTACTATTAAAAAGAAAGTTACAACACCAAAAATTTCGGCTAATACGGCACTCCAAAATGCTACGTGATAATTGAATATTTCGGCAATTATCCCACCCAACATTACACCGAGTCCTAAACCTAAATCCCAAGACGTAAGCAGTGTAGAATTTGCTGTACCGCGCTGTGTATGTGGAGCCAGATTGATAAACATGGTTTGGTATGCAGGGAAAAGATGACCGTTTCCAAGCCCTATGACAAGAGCCGATAAATAATAAGCCCACATTTCACTCACTGCGGCAAACAATGTGTACCCTATCAACGAAATCACCACTCCGACAGCGGCATTATACGTAATCTTACCTTGTCGTAACGTGCGACTGCCTAAAAGGCGAGATGTCATCAATCCAATTGCCAAAAGCATAAAATAAGTTCCGGTTCCTCCTGTTATGCCGAGAGACTCTTTACCATATATGGCAAGATATGTGGATAATACACCATAAGCAAAAGCAAAACCTGCAATAGACACTCCCGCACGCCAACCCTTTACCAAGAAGAATCTATCCAAGCTCAACGGTTCATTACGTTTCGCGATTTCTTGCTGACGGGCTTTAATGCTAGATACAACAGTAAATCCTATCCCTGCCGAAATAAGAGACAAAAGGAACAAATAATTAAAATCGGGATAAATGTGATATACCCACAACGCAACACTGGGACCCAATGCCATTGCCATATTATTACTCAAGCCATAATAACCTATTCCTTCGGCACGGCGTTTAGGATAAAGTACATCTATCGCAATAGTGCTATTTGCCACCGTTGCCGAACCAAGAGTAAACCCATGCACAGTACGAATCATAGAAAAAATAAGTAATGTTCCGGCAACCAAATATCCTGCAAAAAAGATGAAAAACAAAAAATAGCACAACATCAGCACTTGTTTTCGAGGAAAATTGTCCACGATAAACCCGCTAAACGGACGTATTATCAATGCTGCAACAGTAAATCCGCTCAACACCACACCTATAGTATCCTTATCGGCATGGAATGTATCTTTAAGATACAATGGAAGCAAAGGCATTGTGAGATAGAAAGCAAAAAACAGCAAGAAATTGCCTAACATTGCTTTCACAAAATTCCCATTCCACAATTTTTTATGGTCTTCCATACTTTTATAACAAATTTTCAGGCAAATATGTCTCCTGAAACTTCATCAACCTAACAATTATACCAATTCTCCCAAAAGAGTTGCTGAAGTGGCACTGTTCACTTTCACCATTACGCGTTCTCCCACACGTGTTTCACCTGCAGGGAATACAATAACCTTGTTTTGCTCTGTACGACCAAACATATCTTCTCGTGAACGCTTGGAATAACCTTCCACAAGTACCTCAAATGTTTTTCCCACATCACGTAAATTGCTTTCGTGCGACAACTCATTTTGCAATGCAATCATGCGATTAAGGCGTTCAATCTTTACCTCTTCTGAAATATTATCAGGTAAATGCTTTGAGGCAAATGTTCCCGGACGTTCCGAATATTTAAACATGAAAGCCGAATCAAATCCCACTTCACGCATTAAACTTAATGTATCTTGGAAATCCTCTTCGCTTTCATCATGGAATCCGGTGAACATATCGGTGGAGATTCCGCAATCCGGCATGGCTTGACGTATTGCCGCGATACGGTCAAGATACCATTCTCTTGTGTACTTACGATTCATGGCTTTCAATACGCTGTTGCTTCCGCTTTGAACAGGAAGATGTATGTGCTTACACACATTTTCCTTACGCGCCATCATAGCAATGATTTCGTCACTCATATCCTTGGGATGTGAGGTTGTAAATCGTACGCGCATTTCGGGAGCGGCATCGGCAACAATCTCAAGTAATCGTGCAAAATCCACCACACTGCCATCGGCATTCACATAGTTATAGGAATTTACATTTTGTCCCAGCAAAATCACTTCCTTAAAACCTTTTGCCTGCAGGTCGCGAAGTTCGTTAAGAATACTTCCCGGCTCACGACTGCGTTCACGTCCGCGAGTATAAGGTACTATACAATAAGAACAGAAGTTATTACAACCGCGCATAATACTTATGTAACCGCTTATGTTATTGCTGCCTATACGCGACGGAATCACATCACGATAGGTCTCGGTGGTTGATAATTCTATGTTTATTGCACTTTCGCCGTTCTCTACTGCTGTAATGAGATTTGGCAAATCCAAATAAGCATCGGGACCTGCCACAAGGTCAACCCCATGATTGCTTATAAGTTCATCCTTCATGCGTTCAGCCATACATCCTATTATACCCACTATCATCTTACCACCTTTTTTCTTTTTCAAAGCAGCAAGCTGTTGCAGTCGTGAGAAAATCTTCTGTTCGGCATTATCACGTATCGAGCAAGTATTTATCAATATTGCGTCACAATCGTCAATACTTTCGGTTACTCCGTAACCGGCAAGTTTCATAACCGAAGCCACAACTTCGCTGTCGGCAACGTTCATTTGACAACCGTAAGTCTCTATAAAAAGTTTCTTTGTGAATTCTTCGCCCGCATAGGACAGTTTCATATTGTTGGGATTAATCTTTTCCATAACTAAATTGTCTTATAAGCACGCGCAAAGTTAGCTATATTTTTTGACAGAAAAACACAATAAGGTATAATTCTATAAATAAAAAGTGAGGACACACCGTTATGTATGTCCTCACAAAAACATGAATTTATTTAAATCAAGAGTATGTTAGAATTTAGCAGCTTTCATTGTACCTTCGGTAGCAAGTGCTGTGTGGAACGCAAACGCCGATTGAAGTGTGTGAGGTGTGTGTCCTCCCTTAGCCAATGCCAAATATTCACGAAGCAACGGACGATAATCAGGGTGAGCACAATTCTCAATAACTTCCTTAGCACGTTGGATAGGAGATTTTCCGCGTAAGTCGGCAATACCTTGATCGGTAATCACGATATCCACCGAGTGCTCGCTATGGTCAAGGTGAGATACCATAGGCACGATATTACTTATTGCACCTTCCTTAGATTCCGACGGGCAACTGAAAATTGAAATATAAGCATTACGAGTGAAATCGCCCGAGCCGCCAATACCGTTCATCATCTTGGTTCCCGATACGTGAGTAGAGTTTACGTTACCGAAGATATCGGCTTCAATAGCCGTATTCATAGAAATAACTCCGAGACGACGCACGATTTCCGGATGATTTGAGATTTCACATGGGCGAAGAAGCAACTTATCTCCCAATTTATCGATGTTGTCGAAGAATAACTTATTGGCATCATTAGAGAAAGTCATAGAACTTGAGCTGGCAAACTTACATTTACCGCTTAACAACAAGTTTACAACAGCGTCTTGCACCACTTCGGTGTACATCTCAAATACCGGTACTTCCTGATTTGCTTCAAGGCTTGCAAGCACAGCATTTGCGATGTTACCCACACCCGATTGTAGCGGTAAGAAAGTCTTAGGTATGCGTCCCGCACGCATTTCACCAAGTAGGAAATCACACACGAAATTACCTATGCGCATGGTCTTTTCATCAACAGGTGAGAATGCATCACCACCTATGGATGAACTCGTTTGTACCACACCCACAATCTTTTTCGGGTCAACCTTCAACACAGGACTGCCCACACGGTCACTCGCAGTGTAAATAGGTATTTCGCGACGGCAAGGTGGATCCAATGGTACGTATATATCGTGCAAGCCACGTATTTCAGTAGGAATTTGATCGTTTACCTCAACAATTATTTTTTCAGCAAGAGCAGCAAGAGTAGGAATGTTACCCACACCTGTACCAAGCACTATTTCGCCATCTTCTGTTACCGATTGAGCTTCTATAATTGCTACATTGATTTTTCCGTATGTTCCTTGACGAATTTTTTGAGCCAATTCACTCAAGTGAAGGTCAAAGTAGTTAAGTTGTTGTTTATTGGCTCCTGCACGAAGGTCCTTACAGCCTTGATATGGAGTACGCTTGTCAAGGGCATTGGCACGAGTAAGTGCGCCATCGGTTGCGTCATTGGTTGAAGCACCGGTGAATAGGTTAATCTTGAATTCACGTCCTGCCGCATGTTCTTTTTCAGCCTTTTCGGCTATGGCAGCAGGTACAACTTTTGGAGTTCCCGCAGCAGTAAAGCCCGAAGTTCCAACATTATCACCATGTTTTACATATTCTGCAGCTTCTTGAGCTGTAATGAAAGGTAATGCCATATTTTTTAATGTTTTAGATTTAATTGTTATTGTTTTGTTATTTAAAATTTTCGTTTCAATATCTCGTGAGCAATCACAGCTCGGCGTATATCTTCCATTGCGTCACCGGCTTCGCTATCTTTATCAGTCTCATAAGCGACATCTTTCTCCGTAGGCAGCGACGGCTTTGTTACATCACCCTGCAATTGAAGATTGGGTACAACTTTACGTTTTTTCTCTTCATGGGGAAGTTTTTCCTCTGCTTCGATGATGATTGGCTTTTGCAATGGTGCCGGTTTCTGTTTTGGGGCATTATTAGTGCGTAGCTTGGCTTGGTTTCGTATTTCGGCAAAAATGCTGAAAAAAACGATACCGGCTATAACCATCGGCACTATTATTTCTTCAAATCCCCCCATGCTCACATGTTCAACCCTCAAAATTAACAAAAAAAATCAATACTACACAGATTTTTATCTTGATAAACATTAGAAAAGTCCTTAAAGTCGGTAGCTTTAAGGACTTTTTATCGTTTTACTTGAAGAATTCGAGAACGAGGGCAAGACTTTCAGGCTTTTTCCACTTGATTTTATTCTTTTTCAAGAATTGCTTCCACTGTTCCTCTCTATCGGCAGGCACAATCTGTTCTACAGCCTTTTTATTCGCCTCGATATCAAATTTTCCTATACGCAGGTAGTAACGAGTGCGCACTCCCAACGTTTTACCGTCGTTCTTTTCCTGTAACATCAATCCATGCTTGGGATTATTCATACCGGCAAGTTCCAGAGATGACAAATTTCTTGTGGCAGAACTGTTGGCACTTGAACCGTATGCTCCCGTGTTACTTCTCATGGCAGCATCAAAGTCGGCATAATCAAGGCGTAATACCATATTTTCCCCATTTTGAGCCACCACTTCCATTATCTTTTTTCCATCTTTATGATCTGCCAACACGAACTTTTTCCCATTTATCACCACGCTGTCCATGTCATTCCCTTTTGCCAAATAGATTTTATCATCTTCGGGACTTACGTAATGAAGAACATTACCCATATAATGGATATTGAACTGTGCTATGCTGTAATCCTGACCGCGATATAATGTACCTTCGGTAAAGTGTTCATACATATAAGGCCATTTTGTGTTTGGCGTAAATGCATTCACAACCAGAGCCACAAAAGCCAAAATCACTGTAAATACCTGCTTTTTCATAATCATAAAACTATTTTTGTTGCCTTAGCACCTTGACGCTTGATAAAAATACCCTTTTCAGGATTTTCCACTTTCACACCTTGCAAGTTATAATATTCCACCGGTGCGTTATCTTCCATTTCCACATTATCAATAGCACTTGATGTTGTAATAACAATTGTAAATTGTTTTGTAATTGTTTCTCCACCCGCGTTAGTAGCAGTAATGTTAATAACACATGAAGATTCTCCTGTTACGCTATCGATATAGTCACTAGCCGAAAGCACTGATGTTGTAACAAGGTTTCCATCTTTCACTTCAAATGGTGCAGCAGAATAACCAAACAAAGTTTTTTTACCCTTAACAACATAAGTATAGGTTGCATTTTTGTCATCACTTGTTACACTTATCGAACCAACAACAGTTCCTATAGGTTGTTTTTCTACTACCGATGTTTTTGATAATGTTATATCTGTAGGAGTAGTACTTGGTGCACGTATTCCTACAACCATTCCATGTCCTGCGGTGAATTCCATAATTTCACCACCGGGAACAACTTGGCTTTTTAACTGGTCAAGTCCGAAATAACCGTCACCGGCACCACCCCAACCCCAATTCACATGGAAGTATGCAGAGCCATCATATCCATCCAAATTAAAACAGTGTCCCGCACCACCGGCAGCAGGATAACCACAATAAACCAATGGACGACCTGCTTCCAACTCAACTAGCATCATAGATTTCCATGTAGCATCATCAAAACCACTTCGATTATAATATGTCACCGATTCCGGATAACCGAAATAGGTTTTCAAAGCATTAGGTACATACGAGGTCATTGTTCCCGATCCACTCGGACTATAAGACATTGAAGTGGAAATACCACAATGCCACAACAATCGAGCCACATCATCATTGCTGTTGGCTCCGGTCATAATATTTTCCCAATTATATACCGGTTCACTTGAGAAATCACAGCCAATTGAGCCATAAGGAGCACATTCATAGTATTTCTTGCCTTGTGGACGTTCCGGATATTGCGGCACTGTCATAGCTTGAGCCATTGCAACAGCCACACAACCCACTACAGCAGTTCCACTTGAATTGCTGGGGCAATACTTATTATAATTTTTTCCACTTTGATTCCATTGTACGGTAATAAGCGGACTTATCTTGTCGGTTGTTGCCATTGGAAGCACATCCACATTATCCCATTCCGTATTACGAGCCTTATTCACCTTGGCGAATTTTGTCACCTGTTCTGAATTTACATTCAACCATCCACGCATATTATCCGGCATGTTCAATACCGGGAATGTTCCTTTATCGGAATAGCCGATTAACGGAATGGCAACATCATCGGCACTTATCAATGCCCATCCTTCGGGCAAAAATTGTACTGCATAATAAGCCTTTTGTCCGTTGAAACTTACCGGAGTAACCGAACTTACCTCCGTAACTTTCACATTTCTTTGTTTCATCATGCGTTGAGCCACATCGACAGCTTCTGTTTGTGTAACTTCCTTCGCAAAACCTGTTGCAGCAAGCAACAGACTGAATATAGCAAGTGTAAATTTCTTCATATTCTTAAGCATTTTAGACAATTAGGCTACAAATATAAATAATCTGATTCAAATAAAAAACAATTCAACACCCATTTCATATTTTTTATTATTAGTGTCCGATAAAAAACGATAAAGCATAGAATTAGAGGTTTCAATCGCT
>CAZTFX010000081.1:0-9246 GCA_964613095.1 uncultured Muribaculaceae bacterium
GAGGACTCTTCTTGTATTTCCTGCGGAGTTCGGTAAGTTTTCTTTTGAGTATAACTGCCAAGAAATTGCCATCACCACAAGCCGGTTCCAAGAAACGGGAGTCCGGTCGCAAACATTCATTCGCAACGAGGTCGCACATTGCGTTCACCTCACGTTCGGCAGTAAAGACCTCGCCCCGTTCAGCAACACGTTCCTTGGACTTTATTTGTGCCGTTTCAGACTTTGTAACAGGCATTAGTAGCCCCCTTTCTAAAAAAATTGCGACATGGGCTACTTATGCCACAATTGATTCTTATGATGAAAAAGCATAAAAAAAGCGTGAAGCCCATTATTGTTGCTCGCTTCACGATCTGAGGCTGTAGGAATTGCCCTGTTTGTCGAAACGAGCAACGCGAAGCCCCACGCCGATATGTAGATATAACACCACAGCTATACCAAATGTTAGCACTGGTGTAAGGATACACCAATGGCTACACACGATATAGTGATGGTATGTATATAACACACCCACGGGACATTCATCGTTGCTTTGTTCTTGACAAACAATTTGAAATTTTCCTACGATTTCAGATCGTCAAAACAAAAGCGCCAATAAACGCCTTTAATATGTCTTGCTCCCGCCCTCCCTTTTTCTCTGTTGAGAAAACCATCGGCGTGGAGCAGTGCAAAATTAATGAATAATATTGATAAAAAACAATGTTTCTTCGTTTTCTTGACAATAAACTTTCTCTTAAGATTTTTGCATAAAAATAGAGCATACTTTATTTAGTATGCTCCAATATATAGTAATCAAATTTAAAAATCTTAGCAGGCTTTGAAACTCATATCAAGTCCTTTGGTTGAGTGTGTCAAAGCTCCAACTGAAATATAATCAACACCACACTCACCATATTGACGAAGAGTAGCAAATGTGATTCCACCTGATGATTCGGTTTCAAATCTACCATCAATCAGTTTCACTGCCTCACGAGTCAATTCGGGTGTAAAATTGTCAAGCATAATGCGGTCAACTTGTCCTACTTCTAGAACCTGTTGAAGTTCGTCAAGATTACGCACTTCAATTTCTATCTTCATACCCTCTTTATGATGGGCTTTTATATATTCATTTGCTTTTAGTATGGCATTTTTAATACCTCCTGAAAAATCCACATGGTTATCTTTTAATAAAATCATGTCAAACAAACCTATACGGTGATTTACTCCGCCACCAATCTTAACAGCTTGTTTCTCCAACATACGCATTCCCGGAGTGGTTTTTCTTGTGTCAAGAACCTTTGTTTTTAAGCCTTCAAGTTCTGCCATATATTTAGCTGTTGTGGTAGCAACTCCACTCATGCGTTGCATAATGTTTAGCATGAGACGTTCTGTCTGCAATAAAGATTGTACCCTACCTTCAGTAACAAAAGCAATATCGCCGGGTTTCACATGTTCTCCATCGTTAATAAATACTGTCGTTTTTAATTCCGGATCAAATTTCTTGAATACTTTTAATGCTATATCCACACCGGCTAGAATACCCTCTTCTTTTATGATTAGTTGTGATTTCCCCATTTCATCGGCAGGAATACAGCATAATGTGGTATGGTCACCATCACCAATATCTTCAGCAAAAGAGAGTTCTAACAATTCATCGATAAGTTCGTCGTATGTTTTCATTTTTAATTTAATTAGCGTTATCTTTGTATCTGCAAATTTAATAAATTAAGATATAAGAACAAAATACATTGTTATGAAAATATCTCTAGTTGTTATTGGTAAAACCAATGGTAAATTCTTAATAGACGGTATAGCAGAATATACCAAGCGTCTATCCTATTATATCCCATTTAATATCCTTTATCTACCCGATTCAAAAAACAATAAGAAACTATCAGAAGATCAACAAAAAACGATTGAAGGTAATACGATTCTAGGAGCATTGGAAAATTCTGATTACGTGGTATTGCTAGATGAACATGGCAAAGAATTTACCTCAGTAGAATTCTCAAAATATATTGAAAAGAAAATGTCAACAGTACCAAAGCGCTTGGTGTTTATCGTTGGCGGACCCTACGGATTTTCACAAGAAGTTAAAATTCGTGCAAATGAAAAAATATCTCTTTCAAAAATGACATTTTCACACGAAATGATTCGCCTGATTTTCACTGAACAACTTTATCGTGCCATGACCATAATAAACAATGAACCCTACCATCACGAATAAACCCACTATTTTTTAATCTTGACAAAAAGTACATAAAAATCTGCTTGCAGATTCAAGAGCAATAAGACAATATGCCTTATTATGGTACGAATATGAGGGTGCGGATAATGTAGTCGGCAAGCATAATTCCTTTGTCAGTGAGTGTGATTTTGTTGTCATTTTCTTGTAATTCATTGTTATCGATAAAACGTTTACAATATTTAATAAGGTGGTTGTATAGCTCATCTCCAAACATCTCCTTTACTTTGTTTAAGTTAATACCCCACATTGTGCGCAAATTCAACATCACATATTCATTAAACTGCTCCCAAATGGTTTCCTGCTCTTCTTCGTATGCAACACCCTTATAGTTTACGTTTTGTATGTATTTGTGTATTGATGTTGGATTGTAGCGACGTATTTTACCGTCAAAACTATGAGCAGCAGCGCCTAATCCTAAATATGGTGTTAGATTCCAATAATTGGAGTTATGACGCGAATAATATCCTGTTTTTGCAAAATTAGATATTTCATAATGCTCGAATCCTGCTTTTTGTAGTTCAGAAATCAATGTTTCATACATTTCTATACATGCTTCCTCGCTACACTCTACAATTTCACCATTTTTACGCATATTATATAAGGTTGTCCCTTCTTCATAGCTTAAATTATAGCATGAAATGTGTGGAACGTTAAGTTCAATGGCTTTTTTGATAGAATAAAGCCAAGAATCTATGGTTTGTAACGGCAAACCATAAATAAGGTCAATACTTATATTAGTAATTCCGGCTTGTTTAATCGTAAAAACTGCATCTTGTGCCTGTCTTGCGTTGTGTCGACGATTTATTGCTTGCAATTCGTTGTCAACAAAACTTTGTATACCCATACTTACACGATTAATTCCTAAAGAATGACATGCCAGGATATATTCAAAAGTAACATCGTCAGGATTAACTTCAATCGTAAATTCGATGATTTTTTTAAAATCAACAACCGATTTAATAAAATTTATCAATTGTGAAAGTTGGCTGATTGAAAGTTGTGAAGGAGTTCCACCACCTATATATATAGTGGTTATATTGTTTCGGTCAATTTCAGTTATCCGATGTGTAAGTTCTGTGCAAATAGCATCTATATATCTTTCAGCCAAACGATTGTCGGTTGTCGAATAGAAGTCGCAGTATATGCAACGCTTTTTACAGAACGGTATGTGTATATAAATTCCTGCCATGAATTACAAAAATAACACATTCTTAAATGTGGTGCAAACAAAAGGTATGATAATAAAGCATGTTTTTTAACATATTGCCAAATTGCTGATTATTGAGAAAAAATTTATAATTTGCAACCGCTTATTAAAATTAACTATTTTAGAAATTTATAAAATCGTAATAACATGAAGGTTTATCAAACTAACGAAATTAAAAACATCTCTTTGCTAGGTAGCAAAGGATCCGGTAAAACCACACTTGCTGAAGCTATGCTTTACGAGTGTGGAGTTATAAAACGTAGAGGTACAGTTGAAGCTAAAACTACTACATGTGACTACTTCCCTGTTGAAAAAGAATATGGATATTCTGTATTCTCAACAGTGTTTTATGCAGAATTCTTAAATAAGAAGTTGAATGTAATTGATTGTCCGGGTAGTGATGACTTTGTGGGAAATGCTATAACTGCATTGAATGTTACCGATACCGGAGTGATCTTAATCGATGGTCAATATGGTGTGGAAGTAGGAACACAAAACATTTTCCGCACATGTGAGCAATTGAAGAAACCTATTATTTTTGCTGTCAATCAATTGGATGGTGAAAAAGCGGATTTTGACAATTCGTTGACGCAATTAAAAGAACATTATGGAAATAAAGTAGTACCAATTCAATTCCCTATCAACTGCGGTCCATCATTCAATTCAATGATTGATGTACTATTGATGAAACAATATACATGGGGACCTGATGGCGGTGTACCTACAATTACTGAAATTCCAGAAGAATATAAGGAAAAAGCACTTGAAATGCACCAACAATTAGTTGAAGCAGCTGCCGAAAACGACGAAGGTTTAATGGATAAATTCTTTGATCAAGGTGCATTAACAGAAGATGAGTTGCGACTTGGTATTCGTAAAGGTCTTGTAGATCGCAGTATTTTCCCTGTTTTCTGTGTAAGTGCATTGAAAGACATGGGTGTTCGCCGTATGATGGAATTTTTGGGAAATGTCGTTCCTTTTGTGAATGATATGCCTGCACCGGTAAATACTGAATTGGAAGAGATTCCAGTAGACGCAAACGGTCCATTGAGCTTGTTTGTATTCAAAACGACCGTAGAACCACATATTGGAGAAGTTACTTATTTCAAGGTGATGTCGGGTACATTGAAAGCCGGAGTTGATGTAACTAATGTGAATCGTGACAGTAAAGAACGCCTTGCTCAAATATATTGTGTATGCGGTCAGGTTAAGACTGCTGTTGATGAATTGAAGGCAGGTGATATAGGTGCTACTGTTAAGATGAAGGATGTACGTACCGGATGTACATTGAACGGTGCCGGATGTGAATATAAATTTGATTTCATTAAATATCCTGCACCAAAGTATCAACGTGCTATTAAGCCTGCCAATGAAGCTGACGCAGAAAAACTTAGTGCAATTCTTACACGTATGCACGAAGAAGATCCTACATGGGTAGTTGAACAATCTAAGGAGTTAAAGCAAACCATTGTTTCGGGTCAAGGAGAATTCCATTTGAGAACGTTGAAGTGGCGTATCGAAAATAACGAAAAATTGGCAATCAGCTATATCGAACCAAAGATTCCGTATCGTGAAACTATTACTAAAGCAGCTCGTGCTGATTATCGCCATAAAAAACAATCAGGAGGTGCCGGTCAATTTGGTGAAGTTCACTTGATTATCGAACCATACGAAGAAGGTATGCCGAAACCGGATACATATAAATTCGGTGGACAGGAATTCAAAATGAATGTTAAGGATACCCAAGAAATTCCACTTGAATGGGGCGGAAAATTAGTCGTTTGCAACTGTATCGTAGGTGGTGCAATTGATGCTCGTTTTATTCCGGCAATCGTTAAAGGTTTGATGGATAGAATGGAGCAAGGTCCATTGACAGGTTCTTATGCTCGTGACGTGCGCGTATGTATTTATGATGGAAAAATGCACCCGGTAGATTCAAATGAAATTTCATTCCGTCTAGCAGGACGTAATGCTTTCAGTGAAGCATTTAAAAATGCAAATCCTAAGATTCTAGAACCTGTATATGACGTAGAAGTTCTTGTTCCAAGTGATAAGATGGGTGATGTTATGAGTGATTTGCAAGGTCGTCGCGCATTAATTATGGGTATGGAAAGTGATAAGGGGCTTGAAAAGATTTCAGCTAAAGTACCTTTGAAAGAAATGGCAAGTTATTCAACTGCTTTGAGTTCAATAACAGGAGGTCGTTCTTCATTCACTATGAAATTTGCTTCTTATGAGCTTGTTCCCGGTGATGTACAAGACAAACTATTGAAGGCTTATGAGGCGGAAAGTAAAGAAGATTAATTTATAACAGACTCTCTCATATTTCTTAGAAGAGGCAATCTTTTTAAGATTGTCTCTTCTTTTTTATGTTATAAATGAGAATTTTTATAGCATAAACATGAAAAATATTAGTGAAATCTTAAAAAACAGCTTAAAAACTTTGTTTTTTTACATTTATGTGTTAATTTTGTGCTATCGTATTAACATCGTACTGTAATATGTAAATTATATAAAGGAACAATTTTTTAGATAAATTGTTAATCTTAAAAAATAATGTATTAAAAAGACATTAGATAATAATTAGATTATGAAAAAATCAACGATATGGATATTAACCTTGGTTATGGCATTTTCGTTTATCGGTCTTCTATATGTACAAATAATGTACATGGAGAATATTATAAAAATGCGTAACGAGCAATTCTCTGAAATTGTAAAGAGAAGTTTGTATGGTGTGTCTACATCGTTGGAGCAAGATGAAACCAAATTTTTTCTAGAACAAGATGTAAATGAGGTAGAAAGTGCTCTATATGGAAGTATTGCAACGTCAAAAAAAGAATTTGAATATTCTATACCTTCTCCGGATGGCACTTCAAATTACAAAATACAAGGAAACTGGGAAACAATAAAGGTTGAACCTAAAAATGATAATAATCTAGGCGATATAAATGAACGATATAAAAATATGCAAGAGATTCTAAAGGGACAATATCTTTACCAAAAGGGTCTTTTGAATGAGGTTATATTAAATATTTTGAGTAAATCCAGTGATCGTCCCATTTCGGAACGTGCTGATTCTGCCGTGGTAAATAATTATCTTAAAGAGGAATTAAGTAATAATGGGATAAATTTAAGATATGAATATGCTGTGGTTGACAGAAAAGGCAATGAGATATATAAATCAAAGTCTTTTTCAGAAGACGCTGAAAATTCAAGTGTTTACACTCAGGTTTTATTTCCAAATGATCCGGTGAATAAAATGACATATTTGAAGATTGTTTTTCCTCAAAAGAGTGATTATATATTTTCTTCAATAAAGTTTATGATACCATCATTTGCTTTTACCTTTATTCTTTTGGTTGTCTTTCTATTTACAATTATCATTGCATTCCGGCAAAAGAAATTATCGGAAATGAAAAATGACTTCATTAATAACATGACGCATGAATTTAAAACACCTATTTCAACGATATCTCTTGCGGCACAAATGCTCAATGATGATTCTGTGAGAAAGAGTCCTACAATGCTTCAGCACATATCTGGAGTGATAAATGATGAAACCAAGCGATTGAGATTTCAAGTGGAAAAAGTTCTTCAAATGTCATTATTGGATCGTCAAAATGCTACTTTAAAACTACAAGAAGTGGATGTAAATCTAGTTGTTTCCAATGTTGTTCATACTCATAAATTGAAAGTAGAGAAATATGGAGGAACACTTACTACTAATTTGGATGCAGAAGATTCTATTGTGAATGTAGATGAAATGCATTTTACAAATGTTGTATTCAATCTTCTTGACAACGCATTGAAATATCGACGTGAAGATGTTCCACCGGAATTATCTATTTCAACACGAAATATAGGCGAAGATAAAATTGAAATAGTTATTGCAGATAATGGTATCGGTATAAAAAAAGAAGATTTAAAGAAAATATTTGATAAATTTTACCGTGTTTCAACAGGAAATCGTCATGATGTAAAAGGCTTTGGACTGGGATTAGCTTATGTTCATAAGTTGATTACACAATTTAAAGGGAATATTCATGTTGAAAGCGAATTAAATATCGGATCGAAATTTATAATAATATTACCACTAATAAAATAAAAGATTATGGAAGAAAAATTGCGTATTCTACTATGCGAAGATGATGAAAATCTTGGCATGCTTTTAAGAGAATATCTTCAAGCAAAAGGATTCAATGCCGATCTTTATGCTGATGGAGAAAGTGGCTACAAAGCATTTTTAAAAGGAAAATATGATTTGTGTGTACTAGATGTAATGATGCCTAAAAAGGATGGATTTGCTTTGGCACAAGAAATTCGTACTGTAAATGGAGAAGTTCCTATTATATTTCTAACGGCTAAATCTTTAAAAGAAGATATTTTGGAAGGTTTCAAGATAGGTGCAGACGATTATATAACAAAACCATTCAGCATGGAAGAATTAGTTTTCCGTATTGAAGCAATTTTACGTCGCGTGAAAGGCAAAAAAGGTAAAGAAATCACAATGTATAAGATTGGTAAGTTTACTTTTGATACACAAAAGCAAGTACTAATGGTGGATGATAAGGTGACAAAGCTTACTACAAAAGAATCAGAACTGTTAAGCCTTTTGTGTGCTCATGTAAATGAGATTCTTGAAAGAAACTTTGCATTAAAGACTATTTGGATTGACGATAACTATTTCAATGCACGAAGCATGGATGTGTATATCACAAAATTGCGTAAACATTTGAAAGATGATCCATCAATTGAAATTATTAATATTCATGGTAAGGGATATAAGTTAATTTCACCAGAAGTAGAAGCAAAAGCAAAATAAAGAATTTCTATAATGTAAAGGCACATCTAAATTGCACAGATGTGCCTTTTTTGTGTGAAAAATCTTTGTGGTTGCACGAATTTTGAACTATCTTTGTAGCGAATAGATATTATGATATAAAAATAGATATGATACGATTTGTTTATGAGATCTATAAGTGGCTCATTGCTTACCCTTTAATGATTATTATCACTATATTGGTAACTACATCTACCGGTTTTGGCAGTAAGTTATTTGGCAGTAAATGGTGGGGATATTATCCTCCTCATATTTGGGGAATTTGCTGGTGTCGATTATTGTTTGTTAAAGTTAAAGTTAAAGGAAAAGAATATATTGATAAAAATACGTCGTATGTATTTGTTGCAAACCATCAAGGTGCATATGATATTTTCACTGTTTATGGCTATTTAGGACATAATTTTAAGTGGATGATGAAAAAAAGTATTGAGAAAATACCATTAGTGGGAATGGCATGTAAAATGTCGGAACAAATACTTGTGGATCGTTCATCTCCAATGGCTATGGCGAGATCTATCGTTGACGCAAAAAAACGATTACGTAACGGTATGTCGTTAGTGATATTTCCTGAAGGAACACGTACTTATGATGGAAAAATGAGAGAATTTAAACGTGGAGCATTTAAATTGGCAATGGATTTTAAGTTACCAATAGTACCTTTGACAATTGATGGGTCTTATAGAATTTTACCACGAACTTCTATTTTCAACATTAAATATGGAACAATAACATTGACAATACACAAACCTATACAGGCTACCACAGGAAAAGTTGATATGGAACATGTAATGTCTGAAACATATTATGCAATACAAAGTGCATTACCTGAAAACTTACGTTCATCATTAAAATAAAATCTCAAATAATTATTACAATTATTGGTTTTCTCACTTAAAAAATGTAACTTTGCACCCGCAAATTGCCTAATGGTGTAATGGTAGCACGTCGGATTCTGGTTCCGCCTGTGAGGGT